>CANHVK010000023.1 GCA_947464135.1 Flavobacteriia bacterium
CAACATGAACATTATTTCCGAATCCATCTTTTACTTGACTTATAGATATTGGATCTAATTTTTTATGTTTGACAACCAAAGGATTATAATAAACAATTGCATGATCAGCAGAAACCATCGAATTATTATAATGTGATAGAAATTCTTTTTTAAGTGAAGAAAAAGTGTGTAACTCCATACAAGCAACTACTTCTCTTTCTGGAAATTGTTCTTTTACTGCTTTTGTTGTTGCCTTTAATTTTGAAGGAGAATGAGCAAAATCTTTAAACATTACAAAATTATTTGATTCAACCACCTTTTGAAGTCTCTTTCCTGCACCTGTAAAATCTGAAATAGCAACTAAAAAATCTTTAGGATTTATCCCTATCTCTTTTGACAAATACATTGCCCCAAATAGGTTTTGAAGATTATGTTCACCAAAAATTTTTAATGGATACGTATTATTTTCAAATTCAACAATGGTTCCATTTTCTATAACATTATAAACAGGTGTACCGTATTTAACCGTATTCATTTTGTCAGAGTACTTCTCACCTAATTTATTAACTTCAAAATCATTAGAGTTATAAACCAAAGTACCTCCCTGTTCTATACATTGACAAAAAATATCAAATTGCTCAACGTAATTTTCAAAAGTTGGAAAAACATTGATATGATCCCAAGCTATTCCACTAATTAATGCGGCATTTGGTTTATAAAGGTGGAATTTTGGCCTTCTATCAATTGGAGAACTCAAATATTCATCTCCTTCTAGAATCATATATTCTGCATCATCAGATAGTCGAACCATACAATCATATCCATCTAATTGTGCGCCGACCATATAATCAATATTCAAATTAAGTTTTGAAGCAACATGTAAAATCATAGAAGTAATTGTAGTTTTTCCATGACTTCCACCAATAACAATCCTTTTTTTATTTATACTTTGTTGATACAAATACTCAGGGTATGAAAAAATAGGTAATCCTAATTCTTTTGCTTTAATCAATTCAGGATTATCATTTCTAGCGTGCATTCCTAAAATAACAGCATCTAATTCGGAAGTAATCAAATCCGTATTCCAACCCAAATTATCAGGTAGTATTCCTTGATTTTTCAATCTTGAAGCTGAAGGTTCAAAAATTTCGTCATCTGAACCAGTTATTACATATCCTTTTCTACTAAGTGCAATAGCTAAATTATGCATAGCACTTCCTCCAATTGCTATAAAATGAACTTTTGTTGACATAAAATTAATTCCTTTTTAGTTTAGCATCCTGAGTTTCAAGTTGCCATACATATTCAGTAGTAGATTGACCGTTTTTAGAATAAGTTATTGAATTTTTGGTTTGTGTTTTAGTATATATAGAACCATATCCATTAACTACAACTATTCTTCGAGTTACAACTGAATATACTAATCCCTGGTCATCATTCTTGTTAAAAGATTCTTCTGTAACTCCTTCAGGATACATTGCTCCAATAGAATTTGCAGCTTTTTCATCAAATTTAACTTTTTTACCATCTAAGTTTTCTAAATAATCCCTAACATCCTGTCTTTTATCATTTTGTTTTTGATTTTCGATAGTTGAATTCCCATTCAAAACATTTGTTTTACCAGAAATTACCATAGAATTATCTTCACCTTTTAAATTTGATTCTGAATTTCCAGTGGTAATTTTAGATTGACTTGTTTTAATTTGATCCATGGAATTATAAGTATCTTTTAGCTCATTTTGAAATGAATTAGATTGAATTTCATCTGTTTGTTTTTGAATTTTTTTTAATGATTGAATAGACGAATCTTGGTTTTCTTTACTTTCATTTTGAAACTTTAAATTATCATGTTTTAATTTAACAAATACATCTTGTGTTTCTTTTGAAGCTTTATCTCTTGACAACACATTATTATCTTCATCAGTTGAAATGACCCTCTGAATTGCTAATATTTGATTGGATAAGTCTTCTTTTTTAATGTTATTAGTTGTCGTTAGACTATCTTTAACATGATCATCAGTTTTGACAAATTTATCGTAAACCTTATAAGAATTATCTACTGGAATTTTAGATATTGAATCACTTTTGATTGATAGATTAATTGTATTCTTTTTCAAACGTTCATCATTACTAGCAGATTGATTAGAGCTCGAGATAGTCAAACTATCATTACTCGATTTAACGTTTTTGAATTTATCATTTGTATTTGAATTATGAATGTTGAAATCAATATTTTTATCAAAAGCACCTATCTCCATCTGAGAAATAGTAGAATCAAGTTTATTTATTAGATTGATATTTTCAGATTCTACATTATCAAACTTTTTTTCATCTTTAAAATAAATTCCTTTGATTTCAGCAATTTTATAGCTCATATCATCTTTTATTTTTTGTTCAGCAATCGTAATGCTATCAGAAAATCTTTTCGTTTTAACAGTTATATAGACATCCATTTCAGCTCCTGCAGTTTTTGCATTATAGGATAAGCTATCCATAAAAGATTTTTTATCACTTAAATCTGAATTGATATTGTTGTTTTTTTGAACTTGTAAATCACCAAAATTACTATTCATTGTAGTAATTTCTTTTTCTTTATTTTGAATAGTTACACTTAATGAATCTTGTTGAATTTTAGTATTAATCGTTTTTGCTTCAATATTTTGGTTTATATTTTTAATATTAGATGTTCTCTCATTAATATCTTTTTGGTTAGAAGTATTTAACTCTTCTTGGTTTTTCTCATATTTTAATTGATCATTTCCAATTTTAGTGTTTTTTGTGTTTTTTCTTTGATTATCTGCTTCAATCAATATTTTTTCAGCATCACTTGTAGATAATTTAGCGCTAATCCCTAAATCAGGTAAGGGAGCTGATTTCTCAACAGGTTTAGGATTGAGAACTGCATCAATTTCTTCAATTTTTCTTTTCGGATATGGATCATTTGGTTTTAAGCCTAGCGCTCTTTGATACAAAGATTTTGCATTTTGAAAATCATTGGAATTAAATTTCTCATCAGCTTTATTTATAATTTTTTGATAATTTTTATCTTCCTCCTCACCTGTTTTAGATTTAGAATTTACAATACTTTTATCTCGTTGATTTAAAACATATTTATCATTTGGATCTAATGAGAGAGCTTTTTCGTAAGTTTCTTTGGCTTCTAAAAATTTATTTTGAGAAAATAACACATCTGCATCCCTAACATACTTATTGAATTCTTGTTTTTTATCACCAACCAATTGAGCAATGGATGTGTAAGATGTAAAAAAAACAATAAAAAAAAATAGAATGCTTTTCATTAAAAAAAAGTTAAATATCAACTTATCTAACAAATATCAGAAAAATATAGGACATTTCGCTGATTCGAAATTTAAAAAAGATATTTTGATTATTTTTTAGTTATTTTTAATTGTTTATTCATCACTATTCATTAATAAAATGTGTAACTATTTTTCTAAATATATATTATTTCTTCTCTTACTAATTTCGAACAATTACTATTCTCAATTTATACCTAAAGAACTCTTAAATCAGATTAAAGAATCTGATGATTATTATTCGGTAAGCATTTCTAAAAATATATTCACAGAACGATTTTTAAAATCAAAAAATATTCATTTGAATAACAATACAAACAATTGGTACTATTTATACATAAAAGGTAAGGATTATTTTAACTTATTAAATTCAGAAATTGCCAGATATATATATACTGAAACTTCTGAACCTACAACAATGAACGATACATCAAGAATGACACATTTTGTAAATCAAGTTCATCAGGGGATAAAATTACCTAATGGATTTACAGGCAAAAATGTAGTATTAGGAATTATAGATTCAGGTGTTGATTTTTTACATGAAGATTTTAAAGATAAAAATGGGAAAACAAGAGTTTACAGATATTGGGATCAATCAAATAAAACTCCTATTTCACCCGTTTTACCCTATAACTATGGTATGGTCTGGACAAATAGTGATATTGATAATGGTCTTTGTACAGCAAAAGATGATTCTGGACATGGAACTAATGTTGCTGGTGTAGCTACAGGTAACGGACGTGCAAATGGAAAGAATAAAGGAATGGCACCTGATGCCACCATTGTAATTGTAGAAACAAATTTATCTGCCACCAATTGGACATTAACAGTTGCTGATGCGTGTGAGTATATTTTTAAAGTTGCTGATAGCTTAGGACTACCTGCAGTTATAAATAATAGTAATGGTGTTCAATTTGGATCTCATGATGGTTCTGATCCAGCGTCAGAAAAAATTGAAGCCTTATTAGATGCAAAACCAGGTAGGATTTTAGTAGCTTCTGCAGGAAACTCTGGAGACCAAGGGAAATACCACATACATAATAATGTAGATTCTGATACTTCTTTTTATTGGGTCAAACCATCAATAAATGGAATTGCAGGTGTAAATACAATCTATGTTGATATGTGGTCTGATTCTATTGATTTTGCAAATATAAATTTCTCAACAGGAGCAAATTTATCTTCTGGTTATTTCTCAAATAGGGGTAATTCTAAATTTAGTAATTTTAATCAAATTTATTCAAAAGCCCCCAATGCATTCAGAGATACACTTTTTAGTTTTACCGGCAATAAATTAGCATTTGTTGATTACTATGCTTCAATCGTAAATCATGTAGCTAGAATTGAATGGGTTATTACTTCAATTGATAGCACAAACTATTATTATCAATTTAAAACTACTGGAAAAGGGAGTTTTGATGGATGGAGTGGAGAAAAAAATAAAAAAAGTAACGGAAAAACTTATACTGATTTTGTAACTGAAAGTTTACCTTCACCATCTGTATTTCCAGAAATTAAAAACTATGTATTAGCTGATTCCCTTCAAACAATATTCTCTTCTTATATTTCTTCTGAAAAAGTAATAACTGTAGGTAATATATCTAATAGAAATTCTTTTAAAGCCAAAGATGGTAACACCTATTCGAGTTCAACAACTTCAGGGAAAATTTTCCCAACATCTTCAAAAGGACCAAACCGTAAAAATGTTATCAAACCTGATATTGTTGCTAGTGGAAATTTCACGATAACATCCGCACCATTATACGTATTAAATAATTCTTTATTTAATAGTAAAATTGATATAGATGGGATGCATTTTGTCAATGGTGGAACTTCTATGTCTTCACCTGTTATTGCTGGTATAGCAGCCTTGTATTTAGAAAAATGTTCATCATCTACTTACGAAGATTTTAAAAATGAATTATCTAAATCTGCAATTTCAAACCAATTTTCAGGAAATCTTCCAAATTTTGCTTATGGTTATGGTATTGCAAACGCATATAATTTATTAAAAAACACAAATAATACTTTTATTAATAGTAAAGATTCTATTATACAGTGTGGTAGACCAGCAAATATTGAGATTAAGGGTGAAAAAAAGATAAGTTCAATTATTTGGAGTGATTTATCAAATTCTAATTTAAAAACAATATCTAATCCTGGTTATTATTCATTCATATCGTATGATACTAAAAAATGTATTTCTAAAGATTCCATCAAAATCAATATAAATAACTCTAAACCTACTATTTATTTAAAATCAAGTAATGGAACAGAATTAAACTGTAAAATAAAATCATCCACACTTAAAGTTTTCGGAAGCAATAATTACAATTGGTCAAATCAATCAAATACATTTAATTTAGATTCACTAATAATTACTAATCCAGGAAAATACATTGTATCAACTTTTTTAAACACACAATGTGAAGCAAAAGATAGTATAATAATTACCATAGATACTATTAAACCAACGATTTCAATAAAAAGCATAGGTTCAAATTCAATATCATGTTTAAATGAACCAGTTAAACTTAAAATTACTAGTGGAAACACTTATCAATGGAATGGTGGATTATATTTAGATAAAGACACAAACATAATAGTAATTCCTGGTACTTATAAAGTATCAGTTATTGGATTTAATAATTGTGAATCAATAGATTCAATCAAAATCGATAAAGACCCTAATCCATTAGTGATGATTAATAATACTGTAAATAGTCAATATATTACATGTAAACAAAAAACAATATTACTCACACCTAGCGGAGCAATAAATTATAGTTGGAATAAAGGAAAAACCTTTTCTGATTATTCAAATCAAATAGAAGATTCTGGAATGGTTGTTTTAACTGGTTTTGATGCTAAAGGTTGTGTTGGAAAAGACAGTTTATTATTTTTTGTAGATACAATTAAACCAATTTTGAAGTTAAAATTTATTGGATCTAATTCAATTTCATGTAATAATGATCCTGTTATTATTGAAGCTAGTGGTGCGCTTAATTATATATGGAGCAGTGGTGATAATACGAAAAACGCAAGAAATTCATTCACTAGTCCAGGAAAATATTCATTAATTGGTACGAATTTAAATGGATGTACAGCAAAAGATAGCATCATTTTAACAAAAACAAATTATCCACCAACCCCTACTATTGAATTTAAAGATTCTACCTTAACTGCATCACAATCTATAAATTATCAATGGTATAAAAATGGGATTGAATTAGAACACGATACGCTACAATCACTTAAGATTAAAGAAAATGGAACCTACATGGTAACTGTTAACTTAGATGGATGTATTTCAACTTCAAGTTATTATAAAACTAATCTTAGAACAGAAACTAATTATTTTAATTCAATTAGAATCTACCCTAACCCGATTATATCTAATCAATTTGAAATCAAAAACTTAAAAAAAAATTCAATTATTGAAATTTTTGATATCTCTGGAAAAGTTATTGATTTTAAACAAATAGATATCAATCATTTTGAAATCAATAATATTGAAAATGGTATCTATTTTATCAGAATTTTGGATGGTTTACAAAGTTTTACATTTAAAATCTTAAAAAATTAATGTTTAAAACATTAATTTCTTTATTTTTGACGAACAAATATTTTAATGAATGAATTTAACAGGTATCATTGCTATTTCCGGAAAACCGGGTTTATTTAAAGTTGTTGCTCAAGGAAAAAACAATTTAATTGTTGAATCTTTAGAAGATGGAAAACGATTTCCAGCTTATTCTACAGATCGTATTTCTGCATTAGAAGATATTAGTGTGTACACTTATGACGAAGATGTTGCGTTAGGTGAAATATTTGAGATTATTTACAGTAAAGAAAATGGTGGAGAAGCTCCATCTCATAAATCGGATAAATTAACACTTGAAAACTATACTCTTGAAATATTGCCTAGCTATGATCAAGAAAGAGTTTATTTATCAGATTTAAAAAAAATCTATCAATGGTATAATTTACTTCATAAATCTGGATTATTGGTACTTACTGAAAATGAAACGGCGCAAGTTGATGAAGCCGTAATAGTTGAAGAAAATACTGATTCTACAATTGAAGAAAAACCAAAAGCAAAAAGAGCTCCACGTAAGAAGGCTGTTAAATCAGAAGAATAAATTTAATATAATGTTGTATTACTAGGGACTTTTTTTAAGTCCCTTTTTTATTCTAATAATTTCTTATTTCAGCAGGATTTTCTAAAATTGAATCTGATAATTTACTAGTATTCTTACCGTCAACACTGTCGATAATCCATTTTTGACACTTAGGAAAGCTTTCTGTCATTCGAGAAATATGAATTATTGATGACTCTTTTATACATTTCTCACCTTCAAAAATGATAAAATACTTTAATTTATTGACATTTAAACCATTCTGAAAATACATTTCATTTAATCGTTTAGGTGTTCCTATAACAATATCTGCTCCGTTGAACAATGCAATTCGTTGTTTGACTTTATCCCTATGTTCGAAAACCAAAGTATGTATCATAAGGGTTCGTTTTGAAATTTTCAACCACATTGATTCGATCCATAAGCAAATTTCTTTAGTTGGTGCAACGATTAAAATTCGTGGTGCATCATCATCTGCAGGTGTTTGGAGTACTTCTACCATTCCTGCAAGCACAGAAATTAATACATCTTCTACCCTTTCAGTAAGAACAAGTGTATCACCTCCAGACTTCACTTTCGAAAAACAAGCATTTTGGATTTCAGTTTCAAGTGAAATTTGATTTATAGTTAAATTTTCTATCAATTGTTCAAACTTAATTTTAAGCATAAGGTTATATTTTTAACAAAAATAGAATTAAAACTTTTTTATGTGTCGGGTGTTCTAAAAAAAGAGAGATAAATCCTTAATTTTAAAAAATAAAATCGAGAACAAGTGGAAAAATACATTCATATAAAAGGTGCAAGAGTAAATAACCTTAAAAATTTAGAAGTTAAAATTCCACATGGTAAACTAACAGTAATAACCGGATTATCGGGATCTGGAAAATCATCTTTAGCTTTTGATACATTATACGCAGAAGGTCAACGACGATATATTGAAAGTCTTTCATCCTATGCTAGACAATTTTTAGGAAAATTAGATAAACCTGAAGTTGACTTCATTAAAGGAATAGCACCAGCTATTGCAATTGAACAAAAAGTTTCATCAACCAATCCAAGATCAACAGTAGGTACAAGCACGGAAATTTACGATTATTTAAAAGTCCTTTTTGCAAGAGTTGGTAATACAATCTCACCTATCTCACGAAATGTAGTAAAAAAACACAGTGTTTCTGATGTAGTTGATTATATCAAATCTTGTAATGAAGGAACCAGAATGTATATCTTATCTCCTATTGTTTCTTTTGAAAAATATGGTGTTGAACGACAATTATCTTTATTAAAGGAACAAGGATATGCACGCATTTTAATTCATAAAGAAGTCATAGATTTAGACGAAGTAAATAAAGAAACACCAAATATTGAATCTGCTAAATTAGTTATAGACAGGGTGAAAGCGACATCTGATGAAGATGCATTATTAAGAGTTTCGGATTCTATTTCTCTTGCGTTTTCAGAAGGAAATGGAAATTGTGAATTATTTTTACCTGATAACGAAGAGTTTGTACAATTCAATAATAGATTTGAATTAGATGGAATGGAATTCGTTGAGCCTACCGAACAATTTTTCACATTTAATAATCCGTATGGAGCTTGTAAACGTTGTGAAGGTTTTGGTTCTGTAATTGATATAGATCATAAACTAGTAATTCCCGATACAAGTTTGAGTATTTATCAAGGAGCAATTGCTTGTTGGAAAGGTGAAGTTATGGGAGAATATCAACGAGATTTGGTATTAAATTCATCAAAATTTGACTTTCCTATACACAGACCAATCGAAGAATTAACACAAGAACAATATAATTTATTATGGATTGGTAATAAATACTTTATGGGTTTAAATTCTTTTTTTAGTTTTTTAGAAAGTCAGACCTATAAAATTCAATATCGAGTGATGTTATCTAGATATAGAGGAAAAACAATTTGTCCAGATTGTAGAGGAACACGATTAAGAAAAGATAGCAATTTTGTCTTCGTTGGTGGAAAAACAATTACAGATATTGTTTTAATGCCAATTCGAGAAAGTTACCAATTCTTTAATAGTATACAACTTACTGAATTTGAAGAGAAATTAGCTTCAAGAATTTTAACTGAAATTAAAAATAGACTCCAGTTTTTATGTGAAGTTGGTTTAGAATATCTTACGCTAAACAGAACATCCAATACACTTTCTGGTGGTGAATCTCAACGAATAAACTTAGCAACATCTCTAGGAAGCAGTTTAGTTGGTTCCATGTATATTTTAGATGAACCAAGTATAGGTCTTCACCCAAGAGATACAAAACGATTAATTTCAGTTTTAGAAAATTTACGTGACTTAGGTAATACTGTAATTGTAGTTGAGCATGAAGAAGATATGATGAAAGCAGCAGATGAAATTTTAGATATTGGTCCAATGGCTGGTATTTATGGTGGAGAAGTTGTTTTTCAAGGGAATGACACTCAATTACGGAATCAAAAAAACAGCTTAACAGCACAGTATTTAACCAAGGAACGAATCATTCCTATTCCTGAAAGAAGAAGAAAATCAAATCAATATTTAGAGATTTTAGAAGCTAAAGAAAACAACTTACAAGGAGTGACGGTTAAAATCCCTTTGTACAGTTTTGTATGTATTACAGGTGTTAGTGGTTCCGGAAAGTCTACATTAGTGAAAGATGTATTATTTCCTGAGATCAGAAAAAAATTAGGAATATTTGGTGACTTTCAAGGAGAAAGTAAAGGAATCGAAGGCGATGTGAAGTTGATCAAAGCGATTGAAATGATAGACCAAAATCCTATTGGAAAATCATCTCGAAGTAATCCTGTAACCTACGTGAAAGCATTTGATGATATTCGAGATTTATTTTCAAGACAACCTATTTCAAAAGCAAGAGGATATAAACCTGGTTTTTTTAGTTTTAATGTAGAAGGTGGACGTTGCGAAATGTGTGAAGGAGAAGGTTCTATTACTGTTGGAATGCAGTTTATGGCGGACGTTCAATTATCGTGTGAATCTTGTAACGGCTTGAGATATAAATCTGAAACATTAGAAGTTAGTTATCGTGGAAAAAACATTGCTGATTTACTTGCAATGGATATAAGTGAGGCATTATTATTTTTCAAAGAACAAAAAGGTACGTTAGAAGATAAAATCGTTGCTAAAATTCAACCACTAGAAGATGTAGGATTAGGTTATGTGAAAATGGGACAGTCTTCAAGTTCCCTTTCAGGTGGTGAAGCTCAACGAATTAAGCTTGCATCATTTTTAACAAAAGGTGTTAATTCACAACATACATTATTTATTTTTGATGAACCTACAACAGGTTTACATTTCTACGATATTGAAAAACTACTTATTGCTTTTCAACGATTAATTGACGCTGGTAACTCAATTATAGTAATAGAACATAACGGAGATATCATAAAATGCGCCGATTGGATTATTGATTTAGGACCTGAAGGTGGAGATAAAGGAGGAAAAGTAGTTTTTGAAGGAACTCCTGAAGAAATAATCAAACTAACAAATAACTATACAGGGAAACATTTAAATGATAAATTATAGATTTGTAAAATGAAATTTCAGCATCCTGGATACTTATTCTTTTTGTTCTTTTTGATTGTTCCAATCATAATTCATTTATATAGTTTCAGACAATATAAAACTTTTTATTTTTCAAGTATTATATTTTTAAAAAATATTGATCAAGAAACTAAATCGATTAGAAAATTAAAACAGTTATTAATCTTAATATCCAGATTATTAGCTGTGCTTTTTTTAGTTTTAACTTTTTGTCAACCCTTTATTCCATTAAAGGATAACAATCTTAAAAATTCAGGTAATGTTATTTCTATTTATATTGATAATTCATTTTCAATGAGTCAGTTAGGTACGGAAGGACAATTATTATCTGAAGCTAAAGAATATGCAAAAAAAATAATAAATCAAACCCCTACCAATACCCGTATTTTATTATTTACTAACGAATTGAGTGCAGTTGAAGAACAATTTACCAGTAAAACAAATCTATTGAATCGTCTCGATAAAATTAAAATACAATCTTCAACTACAACTATAAATAAAGTAATTGAACGTATTCAAAACATAGTCACAAATCATAAAGAAATTTCTAATAAAAATACTAAACAATATATTTATCTATCAGATTTTCAAAAAAGTAAATCAAACACTTCTGTTAATATAAAAGAAAAAGAAGTAAGCTATTTTTATCCTATACAATTAAAACCACAATCCAAAAACAACATATCAATCGATAGTATTTGGTTTAATGAACCTAATTTTAAAACAAAAATTAATAATGAACTAACTATTCGGGTTAGTAATTACGGAGAAGATGATTTCAAAAATTTAGAATTAGTTTTAGAAGTAAATGAAACTAAACGAACTGTTTTTGTTGATCTTGATGCTGAAAAATCTAAAGATATAGTCATTAATTATACAGATTATAAACCTGGTGTTAAACAAGGTAAAATTCACATTATTGATAAACATTTAAATTTTGATGATGATTACTTTTTTAGCTACGAAGTCAAACCAAATTCTTCAATATTAATTATTGAAGGTGAAGATGCACATCGTTCAATTAATCAAGTTTTTTCATTAGATCATTATTATAAAGTTAGTAATATTTCATCTGGCTCATTTCTACCTGAAAAATTAAAAAACAAACAGTTAGTAATTTTAAATGGAGTTAAAGATATCAATGAAGGATTAGCAAATAATTTAAAAACTTTTCAATCTAAAGGCGGTTCTATAGTACTTTTTCCATCAAAGGATGCAGAAATTAGTAGTTGGAATAAATTTTTAAATAGTATAGGAATTTCTTCTATTTCGACTTTTGAAAAATTAAATTTAGAAACAGAAAAACCAATTATCCAATCTAACTTTTACAAAGGAATATTTGAAGAAACTCCTAAAAATATTCCATTACCAAAAGTAAAAGGGTATTACCCTGTAAAAAATAATATAAATTCCACTTTACTTTCTCTCCAAAACAATAAACCATTATGGATTAAACAAAATAACTCATATCTATTTACCAGCTTATTAGATAGTACAACTTCAACTATTGTTTCAAATAGTTTGTACCCTGTTATTTTATTAAGAATTGCGGAATTAAGCCAACAAAAAATGGATATTTCGCACTTTTTAGGTAAAGAAAATCGAATTCAAATACATCCATCAGAAGATATTGAAAATTCAGAATTTCATTTAATAAATTCAGATCTTGATTTAATACCGTACTCTGAAGAAATTAATAATGAAATTTTTATTTCACTTGTTGGACTTCAAGAACAACAAGGCTTAAAACAAGGTATTTATGAATTAACAAATAAAAAATATAAAACTTCTATTGCATTTAATTACCCAAGATTAGAATCTGATATTAGTACATTTAATTCAGACGAGATAAAATCTTTATTTCAAGGTGTTAAAACAACTCATTTAAACTACAATTTAATTGAATCTGGTAGTGAATCATTAAAAGTAGATTTAGAGAAACCGCAAGAATTTTGGCGAATTTTCTTAATTTTATCACTGATATTCGTGTTGACCGAAATGGCTTTAACCCGATTTATGAAATAAACCATATTGTTTATGAACGTATTAATCAAAAATGCGCGAGTTTTAGACACTCAATCTCCTCATCACAACCAAGTTGTTGACATCCGTATTATCGATGGAATAATTCATGAAATCGGTAAAGATTTGAAAGTACAAGATGAATTAGTTATTCTTGAAGATAACTTACACATATCACAAGGTTGGGTTGATGGAAAGGCACATTTTTGTGATCCAGGGGAAGAACATAAAGAAACAATCGAATCAGGATTAGAGGCTGCTGCTTTTGGCGGTTTTACCCATGTAGCAATGTTACCTTCAACAAGTCCTGTAGTAGATGGAAAAACACATATAGAATACGCTTTACGTAAATCAGAACATCAGGTAACATCCTTGATTCCTTTAGGAACAGTTACAGCAAAAATGGATGGTGATAATTTATCCGAAATGTTCGATATGTATCAGTCAGGCGTTAAATTGTTTACAGATGATTACCAATATTTGTCTACTGGAATTTTATATAGAGCTCTATTATATTCGAAGAATTTTGATGCAAAAATCATTGCTTTTTGTCGCGACAAATCATTAGCTAAAGGTGGTCAAGTAAATGAAGGTGAAGCGTCTACTCGCACAGGATTGAAAGCAGATCCAGCTGTTGCTGAAATCATTGATTTGAAAAGAAATATTGAGTTAGCTGAATATACAGGTGGAAATTTACATGTTACTGGAATTTCTTCTAAAGAATCTGTTGAAATTATTAGACTGGCTAAGGCAAAAGGAATTAATGTTACTGCAGATGTTCATATTGAGCAATTAATATACAACGAAAAAGACGTATTGGATTTTGATGTCAGTTTTAAGTTAAAACCAGTCCTTCGCCGTGAAGATGATCGAATAGCTTTGTGGGAAGGCGTTAAAGATGGAACAATTGATGCTGTTTTCTCAAATCACAGACCTTTTGACACTGAAGAAAAAGAAGTTGAATTTGATCATGCATCTTTCGGTAATTTAAATTTACAGACTGTTTTCAACTCATTTCAACTAGCGAAAGAATTTGACTTAAATCTAGCGATAGAAATTTTATCTTCTCGAAATAGATCTATTTTATCCATTGATTCGAAAGCAATTGAAATAGGTCAAAAAGCTGATTTGACTTTTTTCAATCCAGATAAAACATGGGAATTCACTCAAGAAAATTTAGTTTCAGCTACAAAAAACACTCCATTATTAGGAAAAACACTTAAAGGATATGTTTATGGAGTTTATAATAATGGAAAAATGCAATTACGTTAAACTAACCCTATTAATGAGTTGAAAACAATTCTCTCATTTATGATTCAATTTTTTAAGGGAGCTCAAACAGTGGGCTCCTTTTTTCCTAGCACCCCTATTCTAGCATCTAAAATTGTTAAACACATTGACTTTTCAAAAGCTAAATATATTGTAGAAGTTGGACCTGGGACAGGTGTTTTTACAAAAAAAATTCTCAAGAAATTAAACGAAAACGCTCTATTTATTGCATTTGAATTAAACGAGAAATTTTTCAACAAACTTAAAAATGAAATTAACGATCATCGATTTATTTTAATTAATGGAAGTGCTGAAGAACTTCAAAGCTATTTAAAAGAAAATGGTATTACAGAAATTGATTATTTAATTTCCTCAATCCCATTGTCAAATTTCAAAGGGAAGAAGATTGTTACACTACTCCACTCTTTTAGAGATATCATTGGTTCAACAGGAACTTTTATTCAATTCCAATATTCCTTTAATCAAAAAAGGTTATTTCACAATCTCTTTCCAAATGTAAAGATGGATTTCACTCAATTTAACATTCCTCCTGCTTTTATATACGTTTGTAAAAACTAGACAGATTTATTTTCGTAAATTCGTCAAAAATTAATGGTATGTCTACAGAATTAAACGATGTAAGTTACTGCGTAGGAATGAGTATCGCAGAAAGTTTAAAACAACAAAATTTAAATGATTTAAATCCTGAAGTTGTTGCAGAAGCAATTAAAGATGCGTTTCAATCTTCAACTACTCGTTTCACAATGGAACAAGCTCAAAATATCATCCAAGTATATTTACAAGAACAAAGTGAAAAACAGTTTGCTCAAAACAAAGAAATTGGAGAGAAATTCTTGAATGAAAATAAAAATAAAGAAGGAATTTTCACAACTACTTCTGGACTACAGTATGAAGTAATCACTGAAGGTAATGGGAAATCACCTAGTGCAACAGATGTTGTTGAAGTTCACTATCATGGAACTTTACTAGATGGAAGTGTCTTTGATAGTTCAGTTCAACGTGGAACCCCTGCTTCTTTTGGTGTAAATCAAGTTATTAAAGGATGGACTGAAGCATTACAATTAATGAAAGAAGGTTCTAAATTCAGATTGTATATTCCTCAAGATTTAGCATATGGTGCACATCCACACCCTGGGGGGGCAATTGAACCATATATGGCGTTAATTTTTGATGTTGAATTATTACAAGTTAAAAACTAATGAAACGTTTTTTCTATTACTTGATAACTTCAACGATTTTGGTTTCATGTTCTAATGAAAACTCTGATTCTGAAGATATAAAATTAAAAACTTTTAAGGATAAAATATCTTATTCTTTAGGAGCTGATCACGCTCGTGCTATTTCCGAATCAGGCGATCCTAATTATAGTAAGTATAACTTAGATAAAATCATCACAGGATTCAGTGAAGGATTGAAAAATGAAAAAGCTTTTGATGAAGGATGTAAAAATTCACTTTTAAAGCTTTACGGTCCAACGCGAAAAGGTTTTGATGTAACTTATGTTGAACAAGGTTCTGAATGTATTGGTAAGCTTTCAGGTATGATTTTCAATACATCATGGAAGAAAAATAATGGATTGGATAAATTAAATTTAAAGCTTGTTCAAATTGGATTTAAACATGCTATCGAAAAACGCGACACTCTGATTAAACGTGACGAACAATCGATGATGATTCAAAATTTCATGTTCGACATCTACAAAATCAATGGGTTGAACATGGTTGAAGAAGCTAAAAGCAAAAAAGGAGTTAAAATCTCTAAAAATGGAGTTGTTGTAGAAACAATTAAAGAAGGAACCGGATCTAACCCACAAGTGGGTGACGATGTGTTAGCACATTATATATTAATGAGTTCAACAGGTGATACATTACAAAGTTCTTTCGATATGGTCCAACTCTATAAACAACCTTTAACGCCTTTTTCTTTGAAATCAGTAATTCCAGGATGGCAAGAAGGAATGCCGATGATGAAAAAAGGTGGAACTTATAAATTATATGTTCCTTATCAAATGGGGTATGGTGAACAAGGAATGTACAATCCACAAAATCGTAGATATGATATACCACCTTTTCAGTCGTTGATTTTTTATATTGAATTAATCAATCATGGAAAATCTGGTTCACTTGTGAAATAAAATAAATAATATAAAATTAATTATGGTGGCTATACTTTAGTCACCATTTTTTTTATACTTTGAGTTCATTTTTTGCTTTAGCAGTACCTATTTTCATTGTTATATAATCTTTTTCAGCTTTAGCTCCTCTAGCAGGAGAGTATTCTCTTCCATAAAAAATTATTTGAAGATGCAATTTATTCCATGTATCAATTGGGAAATAAGCTTTAGCATCTTTCTCAGTTTGGGTAACATTTTTTCCTGAAGTTATGCCCCATTTAGTTAATAAACGATGAATATGAGTATCTACAGGAAACATTGGATGCCCAAATGCCTGAGACATAACAACTGAAGCTGTTTTATGACCTACACCAGGGAGTTTTTCAAGTTCCTGGATATCTTCCGGAACTTCACCATTAAATTTATCAATTAAGATATGTGAAAGGTTGTAAATTGCTTTTGATTTTTGTGGTGATAATCCGCAAGGTCTTATTATTTCTTGAATTTCAAGTTGAGATAACCGAATCATTTGATATGGAGTACTAGCTTTAGAAAATAAATTTGGTGTTATTTTATTAACTCTTTCATCTGTACATTGTGCTGATAGTAAAACAGCTATTAGCAATGTATAGCTATCAGTGTGATTCAATGGAACTGGTGTAACGGAATATAATTTTTCTAATTCATTGATTATATAATTTGCTTTTTCTTTTTTTGTCATAAATTATTTTTTTATGTTTCCAGTTTATAGAAAATCAATTGACTCAAAGAATTTCTTCAAAATATTAAGTAATAATGAATTTATTCAAGTCAAAATAGTCGGTACTAAATTTAAAAAATTTCAATATAATGTTGATAAATATCCTGAATTAATCTTAATAAAAGACTTGATTGAATGTTCAAGTGATTTTTATTTATTTGCTAATGAAAAAGAATTTGAGAAAGTATATTTACTTAGTAAATAAGATTTTATTTATATGTATTTATTATTAACTTCGTATAGGTTAAAAATCAGTATAGAATAATTAAATATATAGTCTTTTTAAGTTTTAATCATAAAACTTTTCTAAAAATTTTAAATAATAATAATGTCGTCAAAAGAAACAATTTTAATTACAGGTGGAGCAGGTTTTATTGGTTCAAATTTATGTGAACATTTTGTCAATAAAGGGTTTCATGTAGTTTGTTTAGATAATTTCTCAACTGGTAAGATTTCTAACATTGAAGCATTATTGAATAATAAAAACTTCAAATTAATTGAAGGTGATATTAGAAAAATTTCAGATTGCCAAAAAGCGATTCAAAACTGTAATTATGTACTTCACCAAGCAGCCTTAGGGTCTGTACCTAGATCAATTAACGACCCTATTACTACAAATGAAGTAAATATTTCTGGTTTTTTAAATATGCTAAATGTATCTAAGGATGCTGGAGTGAAAAGATTTGTTTTTGCTGCAAGTTCTTCAACTTATGGTGATTCTGAAAAATTGCCAAAAGTTGAAAATATTATTGGTAATCCTTTATCTCCTTATGCTGTTTCTAAATATGTAAATGAATTATATGCAAACGTTTTCCATAAAATATATGGAATTGAGACTATAGGTTTAAGATATTTTAATGTTTTCGGCAGAAAGCAAGATTATAACAGTGTATACGCAGCGGTTATCCCTAAGTTTATAAATCTATTTTTACAATTAAAATCTCCACAAATTAATGGAGATGGTACAAACTCGAGAGACTTCACATACATAGACAATGTAATACAAATGAATGAGTTAGCTTTATTTACAGAGAATAAAGATGCTATAGGAAATGTTTTTAATACTGCTGTTGGGGAACAAACATCATTAAACCAAATGGTTGATTTATTAAAAAAATATTTATCAAATTATATTCCTGAAATTAATAATGTACCAATTATTTATGGTGATCAACGAAGTGGAGATGTTTTACATTCACTTGCAAGTATAGATAAAGCTAAAAATATACTTGGATATTCACCATCTCATTCATTTATTAATGGCTTAAAAGAATCAATTGCGTGGTATGTTAATAGTATGAAAGATGAATAATTTTGAATTTTTTAATTTTTTTTAAAATTATTTAAATCGTTAATATACTTTTATGTAAAAAAAATAGTAATCAAAAAAATGAATATTTATCAATTGAAGAATTTTTTAACCCTAATTTTTCTGATAAATATTTTTATGGGTTTATGTCAATCAAAATTAAATACTAATAATCCCAAATTACAGTTTAAAAATACTGCTCATTATTTCATTGAAAATAAAGGCCAATGGGATGAACAAGTACTATTTAAATCAAGTTTTAAGGGTGGTAATTTATGGGTTCAGAAATCGAAACTTTTTTTTCATTTAAAAGATTTTGCTGAATTAAGAGAAAATCATGCTGGCAAAAAATGTGACACATGCGTTAATAGACAGTATGCGTTGCATATGAATTTTAAAAATTGTAATGAAGTAAATAGAATTTCAAAAAATGATCCTAGTGATGAATATTATAATTTTTTCATAGGTAGTGATTCTACTAAATGGGCAAAAAATGTTCGAGGTTACAAACAGGTTATCCTATACAATTTATATAACGGAATTCATTTAAGATTAATCCAAGATGACGAGGTAACTAAATATGAATATATTGTTTTACCTAATTCGTCTCCGAATCAAATAATGCTTGAATTAGCAGGTGCTAAAAATATTGAACTTGGAAGTTCTGGTGAATTAATCATTAAAACACCACTAGGAAATATTCAAGAAAATAAACCTTTTGCATATCAAATTATTAACTCCAAAAGAAATGAAATACCTTGCGAATTTATTTTAAAAGATAGCACTGTTTTTTATAAAATTGGAAAATATGATCCCAATACTGAACTTATAATTGATCCTGAACTCGTATTTGCAACATATAGTGGTTCAATTACAGATAATTTTGGTATGACAGCTACTTATGGAAATGACGGAACTGCATATTCGGGAGGAACTATTTTTGGAAACAATTATCCAACTCCTGAAAAAGGTGTCTTTAATACTAAATCAAATTTTACATTTGTTAATAATTTTTCACAACCTGTTGCTTCTGATATATTTATATCAAAATATAATATTGATGGTTCAAAAATGATTTGGACCAATTTTATTGGAGGAGGTTCTAATTTTAATGGTGCTGAAACTGTACATTCGTTGATTTGTGATAAAGATGATAATCTTTATGCATTTGGTGCAACTTCAAGTTATAATTTTCCAATTACAACGAACGCATTTCAAAAAAACCATCATGGTGGAACAGCTTTTTCAGCAAAATACAATGGTGCTAACTTTGGGACTAACGGAATAGATATTATTTGTTTCCAATTTTCTCAAAACGGAAGCTCGTTAAATGCTTCTACCTATTTAGGTGGATCAGGAAATGATGGGATAAATGCAAATATTTTTGGAATAAATCTTTCCTATTCCAATGGAATTTCCTACGATTCATTAACAGTTAATTATGGCGATCAATTTAGAGGTGAGATCATGCTTGATTCTTTAAAAAATGTTTACATTTCAACTTCAACAAGGTCAATTGATTTTCCGCTTTCAAACCCTATCATAAATTCATTGCAAGGACAACAAGATGGTGTTATTATTAAATTAGATAATAATCTAAGTAATATATTGTTCTCTACTTATATAGGAGGATCAAATAATGATGCTTTATACTCTGTTAAATTAGATTCAGCATACAATATCGTTTTTTGTGGTGGAACATCGTCAAATAATATTGTTACCACACCAGATTGCTATCAAAAAAATTATGGTGGAGGAATTGCAGATGCTTTAATAGGAAAAATTAATCAAAAAAATTTCTCATTAAAATGTTTAAGTTATTTAGGTTTTGATAACTATGATCAAAGTTATATCGTGGAATCAGATGAAAATAATGATGTATATTTAGTTGGGCATTCATTCGGTGGAAAATTTCCAGTAATTAACGCAACCTACTCTAATCCAAATAGTTCTCAATTTATAGTGAAATTTGATTCATTATTGACAAAAATATATCAATCAACAGTTTATGGTAGTGGGAATCCCTTAATGAGAGATGCTTCTCCAGCAGCATTATTAGTTGATCTTTGTAAAAATATTTATATATCATCTTGGGGGGGAAGTGTATTACCAAATTCACAAGTTATGAATAATATGCCTGTAACATCAGACGCATTATTTTCAACACCTCCAAATGGATTTGATTTTCATTTATTTTCTATCGATCGAGATTTTACTAAAATTAATTATGGAACTTATCTTGGAGGAAATTTAGCTGATGAACATGTGGATGGTGGTACTTCTCGTTTCGATAAAAATGGAGTTGTATATCAATCAATTTGCGGAGGTTGTGGTGGGCATAGTGACTTCCCTACTACACCAAATGTTTGGTCTAAAAATAATTTAAGTCTAAACTGTAATAATATTGTGTTAAAATTCAATTTTGAAATTCAAGCAATACCTATTATAAATACAAAAGATTCAGTTTGTTCTAGTTTACCAATAAAATTATCTAACGAAAGTAAATCTTATTCTTCTTTCAAATGGAGTTTTGATGATGGTACACCTGAAAATAATAAAGATTTAATTATTTATAAATCTTATTTAAATCCTGGTAAGTATAAAGTATTGTTAACCGTAAAAAATAAATATTGTAACTATTATGAAACAACGAAACAAATAATAAATGTAATACCAAACTTGTTATCATTAAATAAAATAAATAATGCATATTTATGCAAAAAAGATTCTATTAAATTCTCAATTTCTACAAATTCAAATACTAAATATACATTTTGGTCATACGATAAAAATTATTCTAATATACTCTCAAATAATAAATTAGACTATAAAGATTTTTTTACACAAAATAAAACGTTATACTTTAAAATTGCAGATAATTATTGTCATAAAAATGATTCTGTAAATATTATATTTCAATACCCTAGTTTTAAATTAATTGGTAAAACAGATGTTTGTGAAAATCAAAAAAGCATGATTTCAGCTGAAATTGTTCCTTTTGCAAAAAAATACTCAACCGATTGGTTTGGTTCAGAAATATTTGAATCAAAATCACAAAATTCAATTATCATTACACCTAAAAAAAATGAAGCATATTATGGATTTAAAATCGTTACTGAAGATTCATGTATAATTAGTGACAGTTTGAAAATAATTGCGCATAAACCATTGTTTAATAAGATACATTTAACATCGGAAAAAGATACAATTTTCAAAGGAGAGAAAATTGAATTTTTTGGCACACCGAATTCTATAAAATATATATGGCAAAATATAGAAAAAAACAATAATTTGGAACAAAATCCGTTGATAACAAAACCTCAAAATTCACGATTTTACAATGTAATTGCAGATGATGGATTCTGTTTATATTATGATTCCATTTATATTAATGTAATACAAGATTGGGAATGTAATTTTCCATATATTTTTGTACCAAATGCATTTTCTCCAAATGGAGACAATGAAAATGAAATATTATATGTAAGAGGAAGACCTATTTATGATATTGAGTTTAGAATTTTTAATAGATGGGGAGAAAATATTTTTACG
Organism: Flavobacteriia bacterium; assembly: GCA_947464135.1. GTDB lineage: Bacteria > Bacteroidota > Bacteroidia > Flavobacteriales_D > Crocinitomicaceae > CANHVK01. Next base: position 22,047 of record CANHVK010000023.1, read on the forward strand.
ACATTTAATGTTAATGATGGTTGGGATGGAACATATAAAGGACAGAAATTATCTCCTGATGTTTATGATTACTATTTAATAGTTCAATGTATTGATGGTGTAAAAAAACAATTTCAAGGCAATATAACCCTTTTGAAGTAAAAGCAATTTTGATTTATTATTTTTACAAAAAAACATAAGGTATGAAATGGATTGGTGAGCGAATAAGTTTTGTAGATCAACCTAAAAAATTAACAATTGTAATTAATCCCGAAGATAAATTTTGGCAAAAAGGACTAATGAGTGCTTGGTTTGCTATGTGGTTAACAATAGGCTTAGTAATGCTTTGGTCTATCAATACTTTTAAATTAAATCAACAAGAGCAACTTATTGTTATTATTTTCCTTTGTTTTTGGATCTATTATGCGTACAAAGTTGGGCGCGCTTTACTTTGGTTATTGTGGGGTAAAGAAATGATTAAAATAGATTCAGACGGTTTTACATATAAAAAATCAATTAAGGGGTTTGGAAAATCTTCAATTTACTTCCTTGAAAACATTGAAAAATTGGAAATTGTTTTTCCTAAAGAAAATTCAATTCAAGCAATTTGGGAAAACTCTCCTTGGATCCAAAATGCAGAACGAATCAACTTCCAATACATTAGTAAGACATTCAGATTTGGAAAAAAAATTAATGAAAAAGATGCTAATTTACTTTTCAAACTTTTGACAAAAAAAATTGAAGAATGTCTTAAAAAAAAATAATTTATTTGAATTTAAAAGCTATTGAAGAAACTCTTTTAGTTAACTCATTTTCAATTTTTTCATCACGAATTAATTCATTAGCCATTTGGTTTTGAAAAACTTCTTCTAAATTTTTTATTATACCACAAGGAACATTGTTTTCTAAACCAAACAACTCAATATCAACACTATCCATATTGATTATTTTATCATTCATTAATTTAAATAGAGTAAATCGGTTTATAACCCTATCTTGATTTGTACTAAATCGACTATCTAAAACTAACTCTTTTAAATTTAAAAAACACATCAATTTTTCAAACTGTATATTGCTACCTATGGCAAAAGTAATATATCGACTATCCAAAGTTTTAAAAATCTCACCATAAGGTGCAATAGATGGATGTAAACTTCCTATTCTTCTGGGAATTTCCCCACTCATCAAAAAAGATGATGCTTGATTAACCAAACTTGAAATTGCAGCTTGATACAATGAAACACTTACTTCACTTCCAAGTCCTGTTTTTAATCGATTATATAAAGCTATCAATATCCCTTCTTTTAATTGATGAGCGGCTAAAACATCTATTAATGCGACTGGCATTTTTACAGGACCACTATCTTCTGTACCATTAATCGACATAAACCCTGTTTCTGCTTGTAATATTAAATCATATGCAACACGATCAGATTCATTTCCATATCCTGAAATTCTTCCATGTATCAGTTTTGGATTAATATTTCTTAAAATTTCATTTGTGATTTTAAATTTTTTGTAATCCGCTTTTTTAAAATTACTGATGAGTATATCTGAATCTTTAATCAAAGAATAAAAACATTCTAAATCAGATGGTATCGTTAAATCTAAATTTTGAAATTTTTTCTTGTAATTTATACTAGAGAAATAAGAAGAAACAGTATTAGATGTTTCTGTTGAAGTTTTCCAAGTTCGAGTAACATCTTTATTTATTGGATGCTCAATCTTTGTAACGTCAGCTCCCAATTCTGCTAAAAACATTCCAACAGAAGGACCTGCTAATACAGTAGAAATATCAACTACTTTAAGGTCTGAAAAAACTTCAAAGGACACGTTCTACAACTACTTTAGTCAGTCCTTTTTTAATGAAATTTAATTCTATAGCCGCTTTCCTTGTTAAGTCAATAAGTCTTTTAGATGTTTTAGGTAATCGATCATTAATTTTAACATAAACAATCGAATCATTTTCCAAATTTACAACCCTAACAACAGAACCAAAAGGCAAAGTTTTATGAGCAGCAGTGAATTTATTATGTTTGAAAATTTCTCCTGAACTAGTTTCTCGACCTTGAAATTTTCTTGAATAATATGAAGCTTTTCCTGTTTGAATATACTTTTCATCTTCAAGCATAAAGGAAGTCATCATTAGTAAAATAACTCCACATATAAAGAAAACAAATTTCAAATTAAGTACTTTTTTCATTTTCATTTTTTTTGAAAGCGCTAATATAGTTTAGAAGTACATTTTGATCTTTGAAAAAAACCGGTAGGTTTTCCACACATTCAAAGTTTTCAACAACAGGTTTTCAACTAAAGTTTTCAACAATTGTTAACAACTAATTAATTTTTCAGTTTTAGATTTAATTAACACTACTCAAAATAAAAACACTAAATTTTAATATGTATTTTTGAATTCTTTAATTTTGAAACTAATAAATTCTATATGAAAAAACACCTTGTTGCCCTGTCTGCACTTCTTTTAGCAGGTTCCACATGGTCACAACAGAAAAAAATCGAATTCATAGAATACGATTTACCCAATGGTTTACACGTAATTTTACATGAAGAACACTCTGTTCCAATAACTGCTGTTACAATAATGTATCATGTTGGTTCTAAAAATGAAAGACCTGATAGAACTGGTTTTGCCCACTTTTTTGAACATTTATTATTTGAAGGTTCTCAAAATATCAAACGTGGCGATTATGCACAAATAGTTGAAAAAAAAGGAGGTGCTTTAAATGCCAATACTTCTCAGGATCGCACTTTTTATTATGAATTACTACCTTCTAATGAGTTAGAGTTAGGTTTATGGTTAGAAAGTGAAAGATTATTACATGCTCGTGTTGAAAAAGAAGGAATTGAAACTCAACGTTCTGTTGTTAAAGAAGAAAAAAGACAACGCGTTGATAATCAACCTTACGGAGCTAACTTATCAAATTTATGTGCTCGTGTTTACAAAAACCATCCATATAAATGGGTACCTATTGGAAGTATGGAACATTTAGATGCTGCACAAGAAGAAGATTATGTAAATTTCTATAAAACATTTTATGTTCCAGCAAATGCAGTATTGTCTATTGCTGGAGATATTAATATTTTACAAACTAAAGAATTAATCAACAAATATTTTGGTTCTATTCCTGCCGGTCAAGGAATTAATTTGTATCGTGATTATTTAAGTCTTAAAGAAGACGAATTCAAAACTAAATATGGAATTGATAAATCAAAATTTGATAAGAAAAATTATTTCAAATCTAAAAATCCTGATGCTGTCAAAATAATGAAAAAATATGCAGCAATAAAAACGGATATACCATCACCAAATCCAATAGATATTCCATTAACTAAGCAAGAAGTTGATACTATTTATGATAATATTCAACTACCTGCTGTTTTTGTTGGATATAGATGTCCTTCACAGAATGATACAGATTTCCCTGCTTTTCAAGTGTTAAATGATATTTTATGTTCAGGAGCATCTTCTCGTATGAATAAAACAATTGTTGAGAAGAAACAACTAGCTGTAGATGCATTTGCTTACGGTCTTCCATTGGAACATCAAGGTTTAGCGATGGTTGCTGGTATAGGTGTTGATGGTGTAAATTTGGATACACTACTTACAGCATTAGATTCTGAAATTGAAATCACTCAAAAAGAATTGGTAAACAATGATGAATTACAAAAAGTATTAAATCAATACGAAAATGTTGTTGCTTCATCAAATAATTCTGTTGCACAAATTGCAGAAGATCTTGCCGATAACTATATGTACCGTAAAAACACAAACCTTATAAATCAGCAATTAGAAGCATATTTAAAGGTGACTAAAGAAGATATTCAACGAGTAGCAAAAAAATACTATACAAAAGACGCTCGTGTAATATTATATTATTTACCAAAAGCTCAATAATAAAGATATTTTTAAGTAATGAAAAAACAAGCAATTTTTGTTGGACTACTTTGTTTAAATTCAATGGTATTCGGTCAAATAGATCGTACAATTATGCCTAAAAGTGCTCCAGCTCCTACAATAAACATAAAGGAATCTGAAGTATTTACATTACCAAATGGGGTAACTGTTATACTTTCTGAAAATCATAAGTCGCCTAAAGTTTCTCTCTTGTGGGAAATGGGATCTAATTTAATGTTAGAAGGTAATAAAGCAGGACTAGGAACCTTAACTGGTGAACTATTAAAATCAGGCACAACTACAAGAACTAAAGATCAATTAGATTTAGAATCCGATTTTATTGGAGCATCTATAGGAACAGGATATAATGTAATTTCATTAAACTGTCTTACAAAACATTTAGATAAAGGTTTATCATTAATGAGTGATGTATTATTACATCCTACTTTTCCTCAATCTGAATTTGAAAGAGTAAAAGAGAAAAAATTAAATGATATTAAATCTGAATCATCTAATCCAAGTGCAATGGCTGCAAATGCTGAAGCAAGAGCGAACTACCCTTCTCAGCATCCTTATGGTGAAATAGAAACTGAAAATACGATTAAAAACATCACTAGGGATGATATCGTTGATTTCTATAAAAAAATGTTTACACCCAACGGTAGCTATTTAGTTGTAGTGGGTGATATAAACAAGGAACAAATTATTAAATATTACGATAAATATTTCTCAGAATTCCAAGGTTTAGAAAAATCAATCACAACCTATGCACCTGGTTACTTTCACAAAGGAAATAGAGTGATTTTTGTTAATAAACCAAACGCACCTCAATCTGTAATTACTGTTTCTTTCCCTATTTCAATCAAACCAGGCGAAAAAAACAACTTACAATTAAATGCATTAAATGGAATTTTTGGTGGAGGCGGTTTTGGTGCAAGACTGACACAAAATTTACGAGAAGACAAAGCATATACATATGGCTGTTATTCAAATGCAGTTGTTGGTGATGCTGGAAGTTACTATTCTATTTCTGGAAATTTTAGAACAGAAATTACAGATAGCGCTATCGCTCAAATATTACTTGAACTAAAAAAAATTACATCAGGTTTAGTTTCAGATGATGAATTAAATACAATAAAAGCATCTATGGCTGGAAGTTTTGGTCGTTCACTTGAAAGTCCTTCAACAGTGGCTAGATTTGCTTTGAGTACAATTAAATATAATTTGCCCAAAGATCATTACCAAAATTATTTAAAACGATTGGATGCTATCACGAAAGAAGAAATTTTAGAAATTGCTAAGCAATATTTGACTGCAGAAAATGCTAATATTATTGTTGTAGGAAATCCTTCTATATTAGATAAACTAAAGCAATTTGATACTGATGGAATAATTGAAAAAGTGGATGCTCTAGGTTTACCTGTATCTGATATTAAAAAATCTCCTATTTCAAAAGATGAGTTGATAGATAAATATCTGTTAACTATTAGTGGTCAAAAAAATATGAAATCTGCATTAAAGAAAATAAATAAAATAAAATCTTATCATGAACAGATTACTATGACTACTCCACAAATACCTGTACCATTGATTCTAAATAAATATATTGAAAAAATAGGGAAAGAAACATTTACAGTTGAATTACAAGGGACTATCGTTGAAAAACATGTATTTGCTATCAATAAAGGTTATGAAATGAATAACGAAACTGGTAAAATTGAATTAACATCTAATGAGATTGAAGCTAAAAAGAAAATTGTAAGTATTTTCCCTGAATCTATTTTAAAATCTAATGGAATAAACTATGAATTAATTGGTATTGATCAACTTGATGGTAAAGAAGTATATGTACTTACTTATACGGATGGAATTAAAAAAATCACAAATTATTATGATGTGACTACATTAATGAAAGTAAGGTTCACTGAAGAACAAGGTGGTAGAGAAGATATTTACTCATACTCGAATTTTGAGCCAGTGAATGGGGTCGTTTTTCCAAAATCTGTTACATTAGAAATGGACGGATTATTTTTAAATGGAAAAATAACTGCCATAGATATTAATAAATCTATTGATGATAAAATTTTCGAATAATCTAAGACAATAACAAATGATTGCAAATATTTTAAAATCTATCTTTGGAGATAAAACATCTAAAGAAAGAAAAGAATACCAACCGTTTATAGACAATTCAAATACTTTTTTTGAACAATTTAAAGAACTTTCTGACGATCAATTAAGATCTAAAACAATAGAATTTAAATTACTTGTTCAAAAAGCAATTGAAGGATTAGAAAAAGAAATTGCTGATTTAAAATCTAAATCACAAAATGATGAGACGCATGTTGATGAAAAAGAACGAATTTTTGAGAAAATTGAAAAACTTGAAAAAGAAGTTAATGTCATTATAGAAGATGTACTTATCGAAATTCTACCACAGGCTTTTGGTGTAGTAAAAGAAACTGCGAGAAGATGGGCTGAAAATGGAAAATTAATTGTTGAAGCTCAAGATTTCGATAAACAGTTAGCTAATCTAAAAGATGGGATAGAAATTAGCGGTAATCAAGCAACATGGTTGAATAATTGGACTGCAGCTGGAGCATCTGTTTCATGGAATATGGTACACTATGATGTACAATTAATGGGTGGTGCCGTTTTACACAGAGGAAATATTGCTGAAATGCAAACTGGTGAAGGTAAAACATTAGTTGCTACCCTACCCGTTTATTTAAATGCACTATCAGGTAAAGGAGTTCACGTAGTTACTGTCAATGATTACTTAGCCAAACGTGACTCTGAGTGGATGGGACCATTGTATCAATTTCATGGCTTAACTGTTGACTGTATTGATAAGCATAGACCAAATTCTCCTGAAAGAAGAAAAGCATACCTTGCAGACATTACTTTTGGTACAAATAATGAATTTGGATTTGACTATTTAAGAGACAATATGGCAAGTAATGTGGAAGATTTGGTTCAAAGAGAACACCACTTTGCTATAGTAGATGAAGTTGATTCTGTTTTAATAGATGATGCTCGAACACCATTAATTATTTCAGGTCCTACACCAAGAGGTGATGAGCATGAATTTATTGAATTAAAACCTCGTGTAGAACGCCTTGTAGATGCACAACGTAAATATGTAAATCAGGTTTTAGTAGAAGCAAAAAACTATCTTTCGGTTATTAATTCTACATCAGATGATAAAAAAGATGTCAAAACTGCATTGGATGAAGGTGGTATTGCATTACTAAGAGCCTACAGAGGATTACCTAAAAGTAAACCTTTAATAAAATTTTTATCTGAACCAGGCGTTAAAGCTCATTTACAAAAAGTAGAAAATTTCTACATGCAGGAGCAAGGTAAAAACATGAAAAAAATCGATCAAGAATTATTTTTCGTGATTGATGAAAAACAAAATACGGTTGAACTAACTGAGAAAGGAATAAACCTTATTTCAGATGGGGGTGATCCTAATTTTTATGTAATACCAGATATAGGTTCAGAAATAGCTCAACTAGAAAAAGAAGAATTAGTTCCTGAAGATTTAATAGATAGAAAAGATGCTCTGATTCGTAATTTCAGCGTAAAATCTGAAAGAATACATTCTGTTAATCAATTATTAAAAGCATATACACTTTTTGAAAAAGAAGTTGAATATGTGATCATGGATGGAAAGATCAAGATTGTTGATGAACAAACTGGTCGTATCATGGAAGGTAGAAGATATTCTGACGGTTTACACCAAGCAATTGAAGCAAAAGAAAATGTAAATATAGAAGCTGCCACACAAACCTATGCAACGATTACATTACAAAACTACTTCCGTATGTATCACAAACTAGCAGGTATGACAGGAACTGCTGAAACTGAAGCGAAAGAGTTTTGGGATATTTATAAATTAGATGTAGTTGTAATTCCACCTAATAGAACTATTCAAAGAAAGGATTTAAACGATCTTGTTTATCGTTCCGCTCGTGAAAAATTCGCAGCAGTAATTGAAGAAACAGAACGTTTAGTAAAAGAAGGGAGACCAGTATTGGTTGGTACTACTACTGTTGAAATATCAGAATTTTTAAGTCGATCTTTAAAAATGAAAGGAATTCCACATCAAGTATTAAATGCCAAATATCATCAAAAAGAAGCAGAAATAGTTGCTATGGCTGGTAAACCAGGAGCGGTTACTATAGCAACCAATATGGCTGGTCGTGGTACTGATATTAAACTTGGTGAAGGAGTTAAAGAATCTGGAGGTTTGGCAATTATTGGAACAGAGAGACATGATTCTCGTCGAGTTGATAGACAGCTAAGAGGTCGTTCTGGACGTCAAGGAGATCCAGGTTCATCTCAATTTTTCGTTTCATTGGAAGATGATTTAATGCGTAAGTTTGGTTCTGAAAGAATAGCAAAAATCATGGACAGGATGGGATTGAAAGAAGGAGAGGTAATTACCCATGGTATGGTTTCTAAATCAATTGAACGTGCACAGAAAAAAGTGGAAGAAAATAACTTTGGAATGCGTAAACGTCTATTAGAATACGATGACGTGATGAGTGCACAACGAAAAGCGATTTACAAAAAACGTAAAAATGCTCTATACGGAGATCGTTTAAGTTTAGATATTTCTAATATGTTCTATGATGTAGCTGAAAATATTGTATTTAATTATCCAAACGTTAAACAATTTGACGAATTCAAATTTGAATTATATCGTGTTTTAGGTATTGAAAGTCCCGTTTCTATAGAAGAATTTTCAACGATCGACAAAAATATACTTACTGAAAAAGTTTATTTTGAAGTTGAAAAACATTACAAACATAAAAATGATCGAATAGTTCAAAAGGCATTTCCTCAAATAAAAGGAGTATTTGAAAACCCAAATAATCATTACGAAAATATTTTATTTCCATTATCTGATGGAATAAAAGAAATGCAAATGGTTGTAAGTTTAAAAGAAGGATATGAATCTAATGGACAAGCATTAATAAAAGCTTTTGAAAGGAATATTACGCTTGCTTTGATTGATGATGAATGGAAAGAACATTTACGTGAAATGGATGACTTGAGAACTTCGGTGCAACAAGCTGTTTATGAACAAAAAGATCCACTTATTGTATACAAATTAGAATCGTTTGAATTGTTTAAAGGAATGTTAAATCGTCTGAATATACAAACTGTTGAAGCATTATTAAAAATGGATATTCCTTACGAAATTGAAAATATAAAAACAACAAATCAACAAGTGAAAGTAGAAAACCATTATGATCATGCAATGATTAACGATGGTATTGAAGATGCAGAAATTATAGATGAAACACCGAAGAAACAGCCTATTGTTTCTTCAGAACCTAAAATTAATAGAAATGATCCATGTCCATGTGGAAGTGGGAAAAAATTCAAACAGTGTCACGGAAAATAAATTAAAAAAGAGGCTGTCATTTGACAGCCTCTTTCCATTACATTATGGATGACATTAATAGTATATCAATCGTAGGTTCCGGAAATGTTGGAACTCAATTGGCAAAAGCATTTTATAAAGTTGGTATTAACATTGATTATATTTATTCTTATCATCATGAAAATGCTTTAATTTTAGCAAATAAAGTTCAGGCAAAAGCAACAAATGATTTAGAACTAGTCAGATCAAGCGATTTAGTAATCATCTGTGTTCCCGATGATTTAGTTTTAAAAATTGCTAATAAACTAACTAATAAACACATAGCTTATACTTCTGGATCTGTTGAGTTACCTAACAATTTTACAAAATCAATAGGTGTTTTTTATCCTTTACAAACATTTGATAAAACAAATGATCTTAATATGAATGAAGTACCTTTATTTATAGAAGGAAATAACGATAGGGTTGAAAATATTCTAAATAAACTTGGTTCAAAAATAAGCTCGAACGTTTCAAAAGTAAATTCTCAGAATCGTAAAAAATATCATTTATCAGCAGTTTTTGTAAATA
>CANHVK010000024.1 GCA_947464135.1 Flavobacteriia bacterium
AGAATCCTCTTCCCAAATAGAATAATGAACAAACCCAGTAACCTCCCCTATTTTTTTAGAAAAGAATTGACCAAAAACGATACTTGGAAAAATGAGAAAAAAAAGAAATAGTTTCATTATAGCCTTTTTTTTACAAAACAATGAAAAGAGGTGGATTTATGTAAATTAGGTAGACAATTCGAAATTTCAAATATTTTTTTTTTATTAAAGTAAAATTATAGCAAACACAAAAAAATAAAACACTTGTTTTTAAAATGAAAATCAAACTGATATACAAAAAGTTAAACAAAAGAATGTAAAAAGCTGTCTTTTTCAGACAGCTTCGTTATAACTCTGTAAAATAAAATCCTAATATTTTAAACAAATTAAGTTTAAATATTTAATTAGCATTTTGTTGTAATATATGATACATCTGCTTCTACAGTCTGGGTTTCATTATTAAAAATTAGTTTATTTACAGTAAACCCATTGAGTTTGCTGTAAGTTAAATTTGATTTATTGAAAATAGTTTGATATGAAATTATTTTACCATCCAAGCCTATAGTTTCTATTTTATATTCTCTATTATTAACTAAACTAAATTTTAGATTTTCAGATATTGTATTAGATTTCATGCTTGGTGTACTAATTATTTTTCTAGAATTAGTCAATAAATCTGTTATTGTAATGAATGTTCTTCCTTTTGGTGTAAATTTATTATTCGTACATTTTATAGTATATTTTAAAGAAACATTAACTAATTCTGTTTGAAGTATTGAAGTTAAATCTACGTAAACCTTTCCTTTTGTTGTAGGATTAAACAACTCAGTTTTAAACTTTTTACCATTTTCATAATTAGTCAATTCTAAATAAACAGTAACCCCATTAGGAGTAAACGGTAATCTAGAAACTTGTTGATCCTTAACAGATCCAAAATGGTTATAAGTTATGTAACTACCATTTTGGGTATACATCGTTGCTCGAATATTACCTGTTTTGGACTCCCCTGTCTTAGTTGTAAAAATCACATCAAGCGGAATAGCACTTGTCGGCATCCAACACACAAAGTCTAAATTCCAAGATGATAAGTGATTTATTTTAAATTTAGCAACTAATATCCCGTTATCATATACCACATCAGCCGTTCCTTCAGCTTTCCATTGACCAGTAATATCATTTCTACTCCACAATGGTATCGTATCGCCTTGTTTTAATTTTTCTCCGGTAAATGGATTAGCTTCATGTGGACTAAGTTGCATTTCAGCTGAAATTGGTTTACTGAAATTTTTCACAATTTTATCATTGGCTTTCATTTCAATTTGCATTAGACCTGAACTAATAAAATTTACCCCTCCTTCAATTTCATTTCCTTTTTCATCTAAAACATTTTGTGGATTTAAGCCCCCAGGAAAAACATCTATTGCTTCCGTTGTAGGATCAAAATATCGTACATTCACGTCAAGTTTAGAACCTGTAATTATTTCACCATTGATATCTTTCATTGTTGTACCTGGTTCAATAGTTAATTTTGTATAATTACTAGTGTTATCATCTACAGAAGTTTTAATAACCTCTTGCTTTGTAAAAACCCCATTTTGTAATGTAGCAGTTGTTTTTTCTTCAATTAAACCTTTAGGTAAATTTCCCTCTTCGATTAGTTTAATATTTAATAACTGTTCTTCGTTACTACTTATTACCACATCTTTCATAAATGGTTCAAATCCAGACGCCTTACCTTTTATTTGAAAAACTATTGGATTTTCTACTGTAGGATTAACTCCTTTAACTAAATTTAAATAGACAAAGCCATTTTGAACTTCAAATGTTTTATTTCCAATAGCAGAAAGTACTTTGTCAGCATCTTTACCGCTTATTTCCAATGTGAAATTAGTTGGTTGTTTCGTTGCTCCAGATTTTGCATTTTCAAACAAAATAGCTGTAGGAGAGACTAGAACATCAGTATTAACATTTATGGTTAAATCATCAGTTACTATTTTTTTACATCCATAGTGTGTAAAGACAACACCCAGTAATAATAAAAAGGTAATTTTTATAAACGCTTTATTTTTCATTTGTACTTTTTTTATGTTTTAAAAACTATTTATTTTTCTTGATTAAACTACTGTTTTGAAGATTTCTTTTTAAACTCTATCAAATAATTAATACTTAATTGCATAACCGGCAACCAACGATATGTCTTCAATTTTTCTGTAAGAGATAAACCTATTTGTTCATTGTCCGACAATAATTTTGTTCCAATACTTGTTACTTTTGGAGCATTAATATAATTTACTCCCAAATCGAAACCTACGTTGAATTTCTTTTTAGGAACAGTCCTTCCTAAACCCAACCCTACATATGGAGCAATTCCCTTTGAATCTGATGAAACTGTTATATTTCCAATTTCATCTGCATTCAAAGAAACAATTCCTGCAGAAACTGTTTGAGTAGGTGTTAAGGATACGGTAGAATTTGCACTGGTCAAATAAGAAATTCCAGCTTGAACTTTAAACCATTCTTTCTTTTCAAAAAGTTGGTATTCATAGGTACAATTAATTTTCTTAAAACTACCTTCTGCATCTACTTTCAAAGCTAATCCCATTGTAAAATCAGTAGAATAACTTAGTGGTAAGTAGTTATAACCTAGCTTAACAGTATGACGTTTAATAGGAAGCTTTAATTCACCACCAATCCCTGTGGATCCTAAATTTAAAGAACCAATCAATTGAATTTTCTCATTAGATTCTTGTGAAAAAACAGATGTAACTGATAAAAAAGTAAGTAAAAACAAACTAAAGAGTGATTTCATAATATTGATTTAAAATTAATTACACAAATTTATCAATTATTAGTTAAATAAAAAATAGTTAAAAATGACTATTTTTTATTGTTATTGAATTATTTAATTAAAAATTATAAACTCATTTTTTAATACTTTTTTTGTAATCGCTGTTTTCTTATTTTTCCATAACGATAAATTTGTGTATCCTTATTTCAGGAATAGACACAATTAAAAAACAAAAGGGTGTCTAGTTATTCCAGACACCCTTTGGATGAAAATCAAAAAAATAAACTAATCTAACAGTACTATTTTTTCTTGTATACTTACTCCTTGATTACTTTTTAGAAAGTAAACCCCTTTTGTAAATTGATCTAATTGAATCGTCTGATTCACTAATTCTTTTACTTCAAACTGATACACCACTGCTCCAATTTCATTTATTATTGAATAATTTCCTAAGGGTGCATTTATCAAAGTAATTTCACCAAAAGTTGGATTTGGATATACTGTAAGTTTTGGAGTTGATAAACTTACAATACCTGAAGTTGATTTTCCTTCTTCTACATTTATTTGAGTAAATAATGTAATCGTATCACCACATCCTGTTTCAGCAAAAACAGAAACATTTTTAAGTCCTGGAGTTGCATATTTGTGTTTAACAATTCCTATATCAGATGTTAGGGTCGTATTATCTCCAAAATTCCATTTAAATGTTTTTGCACCTCCTTCTGCGAAAAAAATAACTGAATCTAAAGTAGTTGCTTGTTTTTCTTTACCATCTACAATAACCCCCGCACCTAAATCATCAATAATTGCACCACCTTTTTCTGAAGAAATATTAATTTGTTGAGTTGATGTAGTTATATTACCACAACCATTTTTTGCAGTAACTTTCACTTGTTTCAACCCTTGGCTTGAATATTTATGAAACAACATAAATGATCTGCCCAGCTCATCTTTTAATTTTTCAACATACGAATTGTTTCCATTGTCATCAAAATCAAACGTGAAACTAGCATTTCTTATATTAGACCATAAGTAAAATTGAACATATTGATTTGGACAAACTTGATCGTTATCAGAATTAATATAAACACTAGGTAATATATCAGCTCCTGTTCTAACTTCAATGGTACCCGATTTTGTGTAGGAATTTCCACATCCATTTGTTACTGTTTTCTTAACTGTATAAACTCCCGGATTAGCGAAAACATGATAATTTTTATCTGTAACTACTTTATCTCCATAATCATACATTGTCTTATTAAAAGATGAAGATTCTAATTCAAGTTCATCTTTTGGACAAATTGCTTTTGGTAAGTACAAATATACATCATAAGGGTCTATTAGTAAATTTGAATTTATATTAACTTCTTTAAAAATTGTCATAGTATCTCCACAATAATTTTCTGAAAAAGCCTTTACTGTGTATACACCTGCCTTAGAATATATGTGTTCAGTATAAGAACTGCTATTTTCTATTGAAGATCCATCTCCAAAATTCCATTTGACTTTTTTAATTCCTCCACTTCTCTTTACACTGTTACCTTCTATTGAAAAATATACTTGATCATTAGGACAATTAGATTCTCGATTGGTTCTAATGAAAAGGGAAGGATCTATTTTTGAATTTCCAGATACACTCACTTTTACTGCATACGTTGCTTCAGCACCACAATAATTTGTCAATTTAATCTTGTAATCATATATTCCCGCTTTTGCGTATATATAACTAGATTCTCCAGTCACTTTACTAGTACCATCGCCATAAAAACGTTCTTGTTTAAGAATCGACTTATCTGTTTGTAAATCAATAATAACTGGTTCCCACGGGCAATATGTTTCTACACTATAATCACTATAAAAACGATAATCATCGCGTACTGGTAAATTAGACCTTACTTGAATAATACGCGTAAACGTAGTATCTTTCCCACAATAATTTACTGCTTTTAATTTAATTGGATAAATACCTGGTAAAGCAAATTTAAAATCAGCACTTCCATATTCTTTATCTTCTGAAACCAATCCACTACCAATGATTGTGTAATCTTTTATGGATTCACTTTTTCTGTATCGTAAATAAAATGGCTCATTTGGACAAACAACTAAGGTATCATATACATCAAAACCAACATCTGGGTTAATAAATAAAGAAGGTTTAATGTAGATTTTTGATGTTAAAGTAGTATCATTTCCACAAAAGTTTTTTAATGTTACACTTACAGGATACTCTCCTAGACTAAAAGATTTAGAAATTTCTCCATTTATCGTTTGATTATTTGGCAAACTCCAGGTATATGAAGCAATTTTATCATCTTGTTTTCCATAGATTTGATTTTTATTAAAATAAATCAATTGATTAGGACAAGCTTTAAATTCAGATAATTTAGGTATGTAATATTCTCCGTCTTTAAATGGCATCGCACTTTTAATATTGATTGTTTTAGTGATTATAGTATCAATACCACAAAAATTTGTAAATGTCGCTTGAAATGTATAAGTACCAGTTTTTGTGTACACATAACTTGCTTCTTTACCTTTCAACGGAGTAGATCCATCTCCATAATTCCATTTTACGTCTTTTACAGCATCATAGAAAGATCCTTTAATAGGCTCATTAACACAAAAATTATTCTCATCTGAATATTTACCATTTATACTTAATGAAATATTACTTCCGAAAATTTTAGAAGAAGAATTCACTATAATTGGTTTTGAAATACTCTTTTTATTCCCACATAAGTTTGTAGCTGTCAATGTAACATTTCCACTATAGTTTACTCTATAGATATAATTCACTGAATAACCTGTTAGAACTTTTCCATTACCAACATTCCATTCATATTTCTCAGATGGATGATACCCAGCATTAAACCTTATAGGTTCGCCTAAACAAAAAGTAGATTTATCAAGGGAAAAACTTGGAGTTGGATAGAGCGCCTTTGTAACAACAATTTTCTTATAAACTGTATCTATAATCCCTTTACAAGCACCATTTTCAAAAACTACCATTATGGAATAAGTTCCTGGAGTATCATAACTTGTATTTACATCATATCCCCTACTTTCAGATGCAGTTTTTCCATTCCCAAAAAAATACTTCGTAGGAAAGCTTGTTTGCCCCAAATACATACTCATTCTAAGCTCTTCATTTGGACACACAGAATCTTTCACCTGTAAACTTCTACCGATATAAAAAGAATTATAGTAAACGAATTTATCCTTAAAAGTAAGTTTATTAAGCGTATTTTTATAATAACCAGTGAGAGTAACTTTAAATTCCCCTTGCTTCTTAAAAATGTGTTTTACACTTCCAGCAGGATCGGTAGTAACTGTACTGTCACCATCACCGAAATTCCAAATAAAGTAATTACATTCTGTTGCACTGAACGTTGTAGTATTTATAAATTCAACTTCATGATACCTACAATTACTGTAGGTTGAATTGTTTGTGTAGAAATACACTGATTGAGCGCTAAGTAATTTACCACAAAAGATAAAAAACAGAAGGACAATCAAATTTTTAAAATGCACCATAAATTTATTATTTTTTTTTTCAAAATTAGATTCATTCATTCAACTCTGCAATAGTTATTTATGACTATTTTTTTTGAAATTTAAAAAACATAAAGAATTATTATTCAACCACTTAATTAAAAACATAAAAAACTTAGAAAGAAAAAATCTAATAAAATCTTTATTTTTTTTGACCTCATCAATGCAAAAAGCCCTAATTACTTTTTGTAATTAGGGCTTTGCTGTATATGATTTAACTTAATATTTAATAATATAGTTTACATAAGCATTTTTTGGTCGTGTTTCTGAGCCGCCAGTTGAACCAGTAAACATTTCATCTCTATTATGATATCCGCCACCACCAAAACCATGTTGACCAATGTTTTCATTAGTGGTTCTGTGTTCAGCAAGTTGTCTAGGATTTCTATGATGATTATGACTTTTAATTTCATCATCTTGAACAGACCCTACTTTACCTTTATCAAATCCACCTGGGTTACAAGCTGTGCGTTTATCCATATCTAAGTCTCTTCCAGCACCAGCGTCTACTCCTCTTAAAAACCTACCTCTTAAATCAGGTACATTGAAGCTCCCTGCACCACCACTTCCCCATGCAGTTCCAATAGCACTGAATAAATTAGCATAGTTTCCAACTGTAGCATAGCTTTTTCCATCACATAATAACCACCCTGCAGGTACTTTATCTCCACCAAATGGTACGATGGTACCCGCTGGAATTACTGAAAACCCTGCGTCATTGTTTAGTTGGCTTGTGCTAGATGGAACAACTGGTTTACCTTCTAGATCATCCCATTTACCAGAAGTTGCTACTTTAGATAAAACAGGCTGGTCTATAGTTTTAGCTGCCCAATCTGTTCCATTATATGCCAATACTTGTCCATTTGTTGCTGGAACATTTAACTTCTCAGCATATTTTGATGCAAACGAATAAGGTTGAGATAAGTACTGAAACAAGCCGATAGACTTGAAACTTCCTGCAATATTCCCTTTATATTCAATACTCACCCACATATCACCTTTTTGCCAAGGTATTGCTGTAAAGTTTGTTGGTATATTTGGAATACTATAAGTAGGATCCGAACCCAATAAACGAGTAAACTCTCCGTATTCATTTGTTGAGTCTTCGTAAATTGCACCATATACTGGAGTTCCTTTTGAACCTCCTTGAAGTATAATTAATTTAATTTGAATAGGTTTTTTAATAATAGGTTGGTTTTTATCATCCCTTGCCACAGCTTGGAAATTTACTAATTGCGGTATATTAGTTTGTGCAACTGCATCATTCCATACTGATAAAACAATACTAAGAAGGATAACTATTTTGTTTAACTTTCTCATTTTTAATTAATTTTATTAAATTTTACTTGATGATTTAACTGATTTTGCTCATTACTAACTTTAAGAATATAAGTTCCAGAAGCTAAATGTGCGACATCAATAGATGTTAGTTCATTGGATGTTGTATAATTTCCTACTTCTTTTCCTTGATAGTCTAGGATAGTTAGTTCTACTCCATTTATTTTTTCTAAATTCAACTGAATGTTAAGCTCAGAACTAACTGGATTTGGATATACTTTAACCAAATTGGCAATTTCAACTTGATTTATACCCGTAGTTCCTGTTTTCTTTTGTGTCACAGATAAAAATTGATTATTGCTACCCGCCTGGAATACAATAATTGCATTTCGTTCGGTAGCATCCGTGTTTTCTTTCATTGTAAAAGGTATGTCAGCATTTCCTGTTCCTTGTGATACTGTAAATGAAATCCAACTTGCCTGATTGGTGATTGTCCAACTTCTATTAGAAGTTATTTTTATAACAGTATCCTTTTTCGCAGAACCAATAGTAAGTGTATTCATGTTTATAGCAAGTTGATCTTGACTATTCACTACTCCTTTTTGGTTTACACTAATAATTAATACAATAGCACCACCTTTCACCGTTATTGTTGCTGTTCGAGCATTTGAAGTAGTATTAGCTTGCAGGAGAATTTTAAAATTTCCATTGTTGCTGCCTTTAGTAGCACTTACCGTTGCCCAAGATTGGTTAGAACTCACACTCCAATCAATGTTTGAAGTTACTGTAATTAAACTTGAGTCTTTGGTGTTTTCTGCAATCAAAGATGTTTTATCAATGTTTAAGATTTCAGACACTGGGTTAGTTGTTGATTGGTTACCTGCTTGTGCACCAACGGTAAGTACTGTACCATCTTGAGCTCGATAACTACCAGCAATTGATTGACCCATAGTAACTGATAAACCAGAACTACTTACTCCACCAGAAGAAAAAGTAATCCTACCTAAACTACTTTGTGCAGAAATGAAACTACTCATCAATAGAATAGCTATCATTAAAATTGTAGCATTTTTCTTTATCATTCTTTTTTATTAAATTGATTAAAATTATTTTTTTGTGTTATCCTTAAATGAATAACCCATATCTTTCCATAATGGGTAATCAGCCCTTAATAGATTAACAAATAATTTATTAGACAATTATAAATATGAAATATCGTTTTGTCAATAGTTATTTATGACTATTTTTTAGGTTAAATAAACAAGGGGTGAATCGAAATACCACCCCCTTGTTTAATTCAAAAAACACATCAATATCAATCAATTAGAACTAACTTTTGACTGCTACTAGATACATCACTAGGCTTGATATAATACACTCCTTTTGCTAAAAAATGTACATCCACCTGTGTTGAGAATTGATCACTAACTTCAAAACGATATACCACAGCACCTACTTCATTTAACACTAAATAGTTGCCCATTGGAGCTCCATTTAATGCGAAACTTCCCGTTGTTGGATTTGGGAAGATGTTAAAAGAAGACACATCTTTTGTTGCAATCGCGTTTGTTCCATATTTCACACAATCGGATGTGTCTTTACATCCTGCTAAGTCGATAATCACCGCATAGGTACCATTCCATCTAGGTGCATACGTTATATTCGTGCTACTATCCAACTTTTCACTTGGCTTATCACAAATAAACCATTGATATACAGCATCCTTTTGTTTTGAAACTAAACGATTGTTTTCAATCGCAACACTAACTATTGGCATTGTATTAATCGTCAACTTCAATGTAGCAACCGAATCACATCCTGCTTTGTTTTTAGTGGTAAAGGTATAGTCCCCACTTTGCGTGTAGTTTTTACCATTCCAATCATAACTTCCGCAAGCGATTTGTGTTGTTGTAGAAGCACTAGGTTGATTAATCGTCAACTTCAACGTTGCAACAGAATCACATCCTACTTTGGTTTTTGTGGCAAAAGTATACTCTCCACTTTGCGTGTAGTTTTTACCATTCCAATCATAACTTCCGCAAGCGATTTGTGTTGTTGTAGAATTACTAGGTTGGTTGATTGTCAACTTCAACGTTGCAACAGAATCACATCCTGCTTTGTTTTTAGTGGTAAAGGTATAGTCCCCACTTTGCGTGTAGTTTTTACCATTCCAATCAAAACTTCCGCAAGCAGCTTTGGTAGTTATCGATTTTGTAGGCAGTAACACTTCTAATTTTACACTGTCGGAAGAAGCACAACCGATAGCATCTAATCCTTTCACGGTAACTGTAGTAGTTTGTTTAGGAACAAATCTTCCTTTATCATCTCTAAGAACTGACCAAACATACGTTGAAGCACCAGTTACGGACAACACAGTAGTATCTCCTAAACACATAGTATTTTTCGAAGAAAGCACTTTTACAACTGGCAAAGGTAAAACCGTTACCTTTAGCGCAGTTCGAGTAGCACTCACATCACATAGGCTATCTTGTACATAAAAAGTAGTCGTATTTTGAAGTGTTTCTATACGTAAAGTGTCGCCTGTAGCTATCGCTTTTCCTCCTTTTTCTTGATTAAACCAAGATATAATACCCGTACCTTTTGCTGTAAGAATCGCTTTTGAATTTGCACAAATTGTGGTGTCCTTAGCTTTTGGAGCAGGTGGTGGTGGACAAACTGTAAATAAACGTGATTCATAATGACTCCAAACGTTCAATTCGTTTTTTACACGTACAAATAACTGGTGATCACCAACAGATAAAGACGGTAGTTGCATGGCGATCGTTTCTACAATATTTGTATCTGCTTTAAGTGAAAATGCTATTGCTTTACCTACGCCTGGATCTGTATCCACAAACCATTCGCCTGAAACGATATTAGGGCGACGACCTCTTAACAAATTATTTTTAGTTGTATCTGCAATATACAAAGGACGCGCATCGTAGTGACTCCACAACCCATTTTCATTTTTTACACGAATAAATAGATTATGAAAACCCATCGTCAATCCTTTGGTTGGAATATTTAAATTACTTGTAATTACAGTATCGGCATTTAATGCAAAGCTTGTTCCATTGCCTATTCCTGGATCTGTATCCACAAACCATTCTCCTGAAACGATTTTAGGGCGACGACCACTTAACAAATTATTTTTAGTCGTATCTGCAATATACAACGGGCGTGCATCGTAGTGACTCCACAACCCATTTTCATTTTTTACACGAATAAATAGATTATGAAACCCCATTGTCAATCCTTTGGTTGGAATATTTAAATTACTTGCAATTACAGTATCTGCATTTAATGCAAAGCTTGTTCCTTTGCCTATACCTGGATCTGTATCTACAAACCATTCACCTGAAACGATAGTAGGGCGACGACCACTAAACAAATTATTTTTAGTTGTATCTGCAATGTACAACGGGCGTGCATCGTAGTGACTCCACAATCCATTTTCATTTTTTACACGAATAAATAGGTTGTGAAAACCCATAGTCAATCCTTTGGTTGGTATAGATAAATTTAAACTTACTTCTTCACCAGCAGGAAAATTAAATGCAGTGGCATTGTTAATACCTGGATCGGTATCAAAAAAATACTCGCCTGTAACTATTTTTTGGGCATTCCCTAAAAAACAACCTAGGACGAATAATAAGATTAGTAATTTCTTCATCGTGTAGTTTATTTTACGGTATTTGCTCTTAATTCTACATTTAATAGCGAAGAAGATGATGTAATTCTTGGATTTCGAATTATGATATCTTTCACAATCGGTGTATTAGATAATTTACCTTCCACAAAAGGAAATTGACCTCCATATGGACCAACTTGCCCCCCATCATCTGCCCATGACATTGCTATCGAAGTTGAGTTAAAGACTTTAGAGTAATACGATCCGTTTGCTTTATAATTACTTCGACTCCAAAGTTCTAATTCTGATTCACAATCAAACTCTTTATTTTTTGATGCATTTGATTTTGATAAATCAGGTATTCCATTTATTAAATTGTTGTATAAATTTAAAACCAACGGATATATACTTGATGAAGTAAGATCCTTTATGATTGAATTTGAAATGGTCAAATAACCATAACCTAAGTATTGACCTATAGAACAATGATCAATATGTAAATTATCATTTTGAACTGAACCAATATTAATATTACCTATAAAAGAGTTTGTAATAAACGAATTGATTATCTTATCACCATAGCCCAAATTTTGGTCGATAATCGATCTTTGAATAACTAAATTTACAAATTGGGGAATACGGTTTGCCGCAAGCGTTTGATTACCATAAATATTTAGTAAACGTGACTTATCTATAAAAAGATCTGAAATTGTTTGATTAGCTATTGATGAAATAGAGCCACAATGAATACCAATTAGCTTTGTACCAGAAGTAAATTCATTTAAAGTAATTGATCCAATATAATGATTTTGAATATTTTGAACAATCCCTTCTCCAATCAAGGTCAACTTTTTACCGATGGTTATACTTTCATAATTTATTGAAGAATTTCGAATAAACACAGTATCCCCATCAGCGCTTTCATCAATAGCCTTTTGAAGCGAGCTGTAATTTCCAGCATTAATTACATTATTATCTACAATTCTAATTTTTGCAAAGCTTCCAAACGTAAGAAAGCAAATTGCTAAGGTTGCTAGTTGTTTTATCATAATTGTTTATTTTACGGTTTTAGCTTTTAAGTTTACGTCAATTGTTTTGTTGGTAATCGTATTTTTAATTTCCATATCAATAATTTTAGGTGTATTGTCAGATGGAAAAAAACCAGTCATTTCTTCTGGCCAAGGATAAAGTCCACCATAAATTCCTACATCAGTCCCATCAGTTCCAAAATTTTTACCATTACCATCTGCCTGAATATGAAAGTCTATGTAATAAAATGGAACTGAAAATATTAGATTAAGATTAGACCCGTTATTTCCAACACCTTTAACCAATCCTTTTCCATTATCAGTGGATGAGTTTTCAATTGTATTTGAGGATGGATATAAACTTATGTTATTAGAAAATGAACAATATGAAGAATAATTTAAAGAGTAACCAATTAGAATGGAATTAGATATTTGAGAATTATCAAAACGATAAGTATGTTGTAAAACGCAATTTCTAGCAATTGAATGAAATAATGGGAACTTCCCTATACAATTATAAAAAGTATGATTAATACCAATATCATTAGTACAGTTACGAATAAAACAGTTTATAAAAATAAGGTTATTTAGAGAAGATGGAAATGAACTTTCAATTGTCGGAATATCCATTCTTTGAAATAGAATATTGTTAATATTATTTGCTGAATAAAAATAAAACGAAGAATTAAATCCGATAAAAACTGAACCATTAGCATTCGTAGATTTAATATCAATAACTTTAACCTTAGACACATTATCAAGATTTTTATCAAGATTTCTTTCACCTATCATAACAAGTCTTTTAGACAATTCAACAGCATCATACCCTATTGTTGAAAATTTAATATATACCGTATCTCCATCAACGCTTTCATCAATAGCCTTTTGAAGCGAGCTGTAATTTCCAGGATTATTTACATTGTTATCTACAATTCTAATTTTTGCAAAGCTTCCAAAGGTAAGGAAGCAAACTGCTAATGTTGCTAGTTGTTTTTTCATATTTATTTTTATTCACAAAATTAAATCCTTGACAACTAGCAATCAATAGTTATAAATAGCTATTTTTTTTGTCGTTTTTTTTTGTATTTAAGGGCAAAACAGAAATAAAAAAGCGACTCTTGCTAAAAAACAAAAAGTAAAGTAATTTAGCACCAAAGTAATTGAACACCTTATGCTTAACTATATTAAAAAAGGAAATGGGGCAATCACCTTGGTTTTTATACATGGTAACTCTTCTTCGATAAACTATTGGTCAAGTGTCATGCAAAATAATGTGAGTGAGAAATTCACTTGCATCGCTGTAAATTTACCAGGTCACGGAAATTCCAATTTCAGTAGTACCCCGGAACAAACGTATACGCATAAAGGGATGGCTAATGAACTAGATCATTTCTTACAAAATGTGGTTGACACAGATTATATTTTGATTGGTCACTCGCTAGGATGTAATGTGATTGGTGAACTAAATTTTGAAAACAATACGCATTGCAAAGGTATTTTTCTAACCTCACCAAGCATTATCGGTAAAGCGTTAACACCACAAGATATTATGTTGCCAAATCCTTTAGCAACTCCATTATTTCTTGAAACTCCTACTTCGGAAGAAGTAGATTTGCTTATGGATGAATTAAGTAGAAAGAATACTGAAATAAAAACATTGCTAATTGAAGATTACATAAAAACAGATCCAAAAGTGAGAACAACACTCATGCATTCCGTGATAAACAACATGCTTTGTGATGAAATTACAGCTATTGAGAAATTAAATATCCCCATCGGAATTGTATTCGGAAAAGAAGATAGCCTGCTACAAATTCAGTATTTAAACAACTTTGACTTACAAGTATATAACGAATTTCCGATCATCCTTGCAAATGCAGGACACTATTTGCAATTCGACCAACCAGAAAAAATGAATGCATTATATTTTGCTTTTGCAAATCATTGCTTGGTTACCTCATAAGGCCCGTTTTAATAGCAAATTCAACAAGCTCAAACGTATTTTTTGATTCCGTTTTTGCAAGTAAATTTCTACGATGTGCACTCACAGTAAAATTACTCAAGTGCAATATTTCGGCTATTTGTTTCGTTGTGTTTCCTTGTACAAGCAATTGTAACACTTGATTTTCCCTTGCTGTAATATCGGGTAAAATATGTAACGTTTTTTCAAAATCATACAAAATGGTTCCTACTCCATTTTTATATTTTGTGATATTAAATACAAACTTTTCATTATTCACGTGATTTGTCAAATCTGTTACAACCCCTAAAGAAAACATAGGCATTTTTTCATCTGTAACCTCAAGTACAACATACTGTTGTAAGATTTTTAGATAGACACCTTCCTTATTTTTTGATCTAAATAGCACAGAAAATCTACACAAGGGCAAATCTTCTTTACTAATCTCATTCATCACTGACCCTGAATGTTCTATAACTTTAGAAAGATATATATTTACATCGTCAGGATGTGCATGAGATAAAAACAATTCACGCCCTTGAGACATATATTCTTCTCTAGTATATCCAAATATACGCGTACAATTTTCTCCTACATACAAGTATTCGTCACGAACAAAATCGAGCACATAAATAGCACTAGGCAATATGTTTGCAATAGCTTTTAAAAAAGGATTTTTATCTAATATTAAATCAAATCCTTCTTTTTTGTAATTTAAAAGAAAAGATTCATACCTTTCATGATCATTTTTAGAAAGTATCTTTAACATTAATCTTTTTTTTGTGTAAATGTATAAAAAACAATAATTAAAAAACAATGGAAGCTGTGTTTAAACAATCGGAATCGTTTTTTGAAAATGAAAACAACTTCAATTTATTAAACTTTGAAACACTTTTTAATGTTTTCCCTAGTGTCATTTATGTTTTAGACCATATCAACAACAAGTTCATTTACCTAAACCCAGAAATTAAAAATTTAATCGGTATTTCTGCAAACGAAATTCTACACAAAGATGTAAACATCTATGAAAACCTAATTCACAAAGAAGATATTCAAAACATAAAAAATCATATCGTTACTCCTTTCATAGATTACCTTCAAAAAATTGATAAAGATAGACTGAAACATATTCAAATTTCAAAAAACTACAGGATTAAACATAAAAACGGAACCATTTTAAAATGTTTAGATCAGTCAGTAATCTTAGTAAATGAACCTGATAAACTGCTAACATTGGGGGTAATCACGGATATATCCAGATATAAAACAGATAACGATGTAACATTCTCAATTTCTGAATACGATAACCATCAAAAGATTATCAAAACGATACTTTTTAGAAAAGAAATCCAAATTTCAAAAAGAGAGAAAGAAATTATAAACCTGATAGTACAAGGTTATTCAAGTAAAATAATTGCTGATATTTTAAAAATCAGTATAAATACCGTAAATACTCATAGACAAAATCTATTAAAAAAAATGGACTGCAATAATACAGCAGAATTGATTGCATCTTGCAAAAAGTTCATTGAAAAATAAGTGAACCAATAGAACATTTTTTTCCTTTTAGATTTTTCTCCCACTAAAACCTGACAAAAATCAGGTTTTACACTAATTGCCGTCAGAATATACCCTATTCCAATTTTCTTACTTTGCATTATGGGAATAATCTACATAATGTTGGTCGTGAGTTTGCTAGTTGCACTCTTCTTTTTAGGTTCATTTTTATGGGCAATTAAGACTGGACAATACGAAGATGACTACACGCCGTCTGTAAGAATCCTTTTTGAGGATGATCTAATATCAAATAATAACCAAAATAAAAATCAACATGGAAGTACAAAAATTTAGTTACGACAATAAAATCGTAAAGAATTTTGCCTATGCCACCATCATTTGGGGGATAACGGGTATGGTTGTCGGGTTAATCGTAGCATTACAGCTTGCTTTTCCCGATTTTTTCAATGATTACTTAGGATTTAGTTTTTTATCCTTTGGACGTTTAAGACCATTACATACAAATGCAGTGATTTTCGCCTTTGTAGGAAATGGAATTTTCACTGGGGTTTATTATTCACTTCAACGTTTGCTTAAAACAAGAATGTGGAGTGACTTACTAAGTAATATCAATTTTTGGGGTTGGCAATTTATCATCGTTTGTGCAGTAGCTACCATTCCTTTTGGAATCACCACTGGTAAAGAATATGCTGAATTAGAATGGTGGATTGATATCTTAATCGCTGGTTTATGGGTGGTTTTCGGATTCAACATGTTTGCTACTATTTTAACCAGAAGAGTAAAACACTTGTATGTAGCTATTTGGTTTTTCATCGCTACGTTTGTTACTGTTGCTATTTTACACATTTTCAACTCTTTTGAACTACCAATCTCTTTCTTCAAAAGTTACTCTTGGTATGCTGGAGTGCAAGATGCCTTAGTTCAATGGTGGTATGGTCACAACGCAGTAGCATTCTTCCTTACTACGCCATATTTAGGCTTGATGTATTACTTTGTACCGAAAGCTGCAAATAGACCCGTTTATTCATACAGACTTTCAATCATACACTTTTGGGCATTAATCTTCATTTATATTTGGGCAGGTCCACACCACTTACTTTTTTCTGCATTACCTGATTGGGCTCAAAGTTTAGGGGTTGTTTTCTCTGTCATGTTGATTGCTCCATCTTGGGGAGGTATGTTAAACGGATTACTTACGTTAAGAGGTGCATGGGATAGAGTACGTGACGATGTAATGTTAAAATTCATGGTGGTTGCTCTGACTTGTTATGGTATGGCCACTTTCGAAGGTCCGCTTTTATCTCTTAAAAATGTAAACGTAATCTCTCACTTTACCGATTGGACAATTGCACACGTACACGTTGGTGGTTTAGGATGGAACGGGATGTTTACTTTCGGAATGTTATATTGGTTATTCCCTAAATTATTCAGAACTGAATTACATTCTAAAAAATTAGCAAATCAACACTTCTGGATCGCAACATTAGGCATCTTATTATATGCAATTCCTATGTATTATGCAGGTTTCTCTCAAGGACTTATGTGGCAGGAATTTAACCCAGACGGAACCTTAGCAAATAAAGACTTTTTATATACAGTTCAACAATTAAGACCTTTCTATATCTTACGTTCTTTGGGTGGTTTATTGTTCATCATTGGTGCGATTATGATGTTTTACAACTTAATCAAAACTGCAAAATCTGGAAGCTTACTGAAAAATGAAGAAGCAGAAGCAGTAGTAACCAAAGACATTGAAGTGAAACATGCAAAAGGAGAATACTGGCATAGAAGAATTGAAAGTAAGCCTATTCAAATGATGATTTTGGCAATCTTACTTGTATCTATTGGAGGTTTAGTCCAAATCGTTCCAACAATGATTGTAAAAAGCAATATCCCTACTATTTCAAGTGTAAAACCTTACACACCATTAGAATTAGAAGGTAGAGATATTTACATCAAAGAAGGATGTTACAACTGTCACTCTCAATTAGTTCGTCCTTTACGTTTTGAAACTGCACGATTTGGGGAATATTCAAAAGCAGGGGAATTTGTTTACGATCATCCATTCCAATGGGGTTCTAAAAGAACGGGGCCAGATTTAGCACGTGAGGGTGGTTTGAGAAGTAATTTCTGGCATTACCAACACATGATTCGTCCGAAAGATGTTTCTCAAGGCTCTATCATGCCTGCATATACTTGGATGAATGATGATAATACCTTAACTCTTGATTTAGTTGACAAAAAAGTTGCTGCAATGAGAACACTTGGAGTTCCATACAAAGCAGGTTACGAAAAACAAGCAAAAGCGGATGCTGAAAAACAAGCAACAGAAATCGCGGAAAGCATTGCGAATGACATTGCTAATTCACTACCAGAAAGTATGAAGAAATCGTTCAATGTAAAAGAAGAAACTTCAAAAATAAAATCGAGGGAAATTGTTGCATTAATTGCTTATTTACAACGATTAGGGAAAGACATTTCAGCTAAAAAATAATTAAAGTCTATAATAATATGTTACGATTTATAAAACACAATTTAACGAGTATTGATGGAGTATCTATCTACCCTATCATCTCTCTTCTCATATTCTTTTTATTCTTCGCTGTAATGATTACTTGGGTATACCGCATGAGAAAAACAGAAGTAGATGAATTAAGTAATATTCCATTTGAAAACGAAGAAAACACAGATTTTCAACAAGAAGTAGGATTTTAATACACAGCTTATGAAAAAGTTATTTATAAAAGCAACTGTTTTAATTGGTCTCACATTCGGGACAATTACAACACAAGCACAAGACGGACAAGCATTATTCAAATCAAAATGCAATACTTGTCACTTTTTAGACAAGGCTTCTACTGGGCCTATGCTGAAAGGTGTAAAACAAAAATGGACAGATGCTGGTGAAGCCGAAATGTTATACCAATGGGTTCAAAACTCAACTGGGTTAATTGGAACAGGTAAAAGTAAAATGGCGAATGAAATCAAAGGATTTAGTCCGATGGAAATGCCAGCGCAACAAGTTACCAAAGAAGAAATCGATGCCATTCTTTCTTATGTTGATAATCCACCAGTAGCTCCTACTGCACCAGCAGCGACTGCTTCAGCAGATGCATCATCTCCTGCTGTAGAAGTGAAAACAAAACCAAATTACAAAGAAAATTTAGATACTTTCTATTTGCTTTTAGGGACAGTTGTTGCGTTACTAATAACAATTATTGTTTTGTCACAGTCTATACTCAACCTGATAAAATCTGATTATTTCAAAAACAAATTAGCTGCTCAAAAAGCGAAAGAAAATAACGGAGGTATTAGTTCTGGTATGCTTACATGGATACTTTTCGTCGGAACTATCTTGATTTCAAACTCTTCTTTAGCTCTTACTTTTACTGCACCAGGTGAAAGCACAGAACCTGCTCCTTGGTTAAAAGTGGAAAACAGTGATATTTATTTCCTTATAGTAATAAACATTGTCCTTCTTGGTATTATTGTTTACCTAAAATCAATGTTTAACCGTTTGGTTGGTTTAATTAAAACTGAAAAAGAGAAAGAAAAAGTAGTGGTTGCTGCTCCTTTGAAAAAAATCAATCAAGTATTAACGGATGTCGTTCCGATTGAAGAAGAGCATAAAATCTTATTGGACCACGAATACGATGGAATCCGTGAGTTAGACAATAATTTACCACCTTGGTGGGTATGGGGTTTCTTCGCGACTATCGTTTTTGCAATCATTTACTTATTCAACTTTCATATTTTCGAGACAGGTGATTTACAATACAAAGCCTACGATAAAGAAATGAAAAAAGCTGATGCTGAGGTAAAAGCATATTTATCTAAAATGGCAATGAACGTAGATGAATCAAATGTTACTTTACTAACGGATAAAAGTGAAATTGCAAAAGGAAAAGCTTTATTTGATGCAAACTGTGTTGCTTGTCACAATCCAAAAGGAGAAGGAAACATTGGCCCTAACCTGACAGATAAAAATTGGATTTATGGTTTTGATATTAAGGAAGTATTTAAAACAATAAAACTTGGAACTGCGAATGGTATGCCTGAACACAATTCTAAATTTAATCCAATACAACTACAACAAGTTGCTTCTTACGTGCTCAATTTACCAGAAGCAAAAGGAAAAGCTCCTCAAGGTGATATCATTAAAAAATAAAATCAAAGAAGATTTAATTTTATCTTCTTCTCTTGAAGGAGGATTTAGGTGGGTGACTCCTAATTTTAATCACCTCCCTTAATCCCTCCTCAAGGAGGGAAAACAACAGTAAACATGGAAAAAGATGAAGAAGGAACTTTTCGCGATCACATCGCAACAGTAAATGAAAAAGGAAAACGTATTTGGATTTTTCCTAAAAAACCAAAAGGAACATTCTACAATTACCGTAAAATATTAAGCTACTTTTTATTAGTCTTACTTTTTGGATTACCACACATTAAATTTCATGGCGAACCTTTTTTTCTGTTTAATATTTTAGAACGAAAATTTATCCTTTTCGGTAAGATATTTTGGCCAGAAGATTTCTATTTATTTGCTATCGCAACCATTCTAGGTATCATTGGCATCATTCTTTTCACCATTATCTATGGAAGATTATTTTGTGGATGGGTATGTCCGCAAACAATTTTTATGGAAATGTTATTCAGAAGAATTGAATACCTAATTGATGGCGACTGGACACATCAAAAAAAGCTGGATGCTCAACCTTGGAATTCTGAAAAAATAATCAAACGTGTTAGTAAGCATGCCATATTTTGGTTTATCTCCTTTTTAATTGCAAATACATTTTTGGCTTATATTATTGGAGCTGATAAACTATGGGAAATACAAACAGACCCATTTGGAAAACACATTGGTGGACTTATCGGAATTAGCATTTTTACAACTGTGTTTTACTTTGTTTTTGCTCGCTTAAGAGAACAAGTTTGCACCACGATTTGTCCTTACGGTCGTTTACAAGGTGTTTTATTAGACCCTAATTCAATGGTTGTAGCCTATGACCACAAACGTGGTGAAGAAAGAGCAAAATTCAAAAAAGGCGAAAATAGAAGCGATTTAGGAAAAGGCGATTGCATTGATTGTAAACTATGCGTGCATGTTTGTCCTACTGGAATTGACATTCGCAACGGAACACAATTGGAATGTATCAATTGTACCGCATGTATCGATGAATGCAATACAGTAATGGAAGGTGTTGGACAACTAAAAGGATTAATTCGTTTTGTTTCTGAAAACAGTATTAAAACAGGAAAAAGATTTGAATGGACGCGTAGAGTTAAATCCTATACCGGATTATTAATTCTAGTAATGGGGATATTCACAATGTTATTGATTACAAGAAAAGATTTCCAAACTAACATTTTCAGACAAAGGGGGTCTACTTATCAAAAAACCGATGATGGTCTGATAAGTAACATCTTCGAATTAAATATGGCGAATAAAACAAGAAATAACTTTAAAATTCAATTAAAATTAGACGACCCTAAAGGTCAAATTGAAATGGTTGTCAAGAAACTTTACTTGAAAAAAGAAGCACATTTAAAAGAACGATTTTTGGTTAAATTTCCTTTCAATGAAGTTCGGAATGGAAAGAAAATTATATCCATTATTATATTAGGTAACGGCAAAGAAATTCAACGAATGAAAGTTAAATTTCTAGGACCAATTTTTTAATCACACTTCCCTCCTTGAGGAGGGATTGAGGGAGGTGATACTCGTCACCATCCTTAATCCTCCCTCAAGGGAGGAAAAAACTTAAATAATATGAACTGGGGAAAAGGATTAACAATAGTAATTATCGCATTTATGTCATTTATCTTATATATGGTAATCACTTTAATGACAAAAGGGAATGCTGATTTAGTTTCAGAAGACTACTACAAAAAAGAAATCGAATATGAAAAAGAAATCAGTGCATTAAAAAACACAGAAGCTTCTAAAGAAAAAGTAGTTATAATGGACAAAGGAGATTTCATCATTTTTCAATTTCCAACAACTAAAAATATTGAAAACATAGAAATACAATTACTTCGTCCAAACAACGACAAAAAAGATGTAACTGTTACTGAAAAAAACACCAAAAATGTAATGATTGAAAAGAAAAAATTAGAGAAAGGAATCTATAAAGCTTCAATCCATTACACATCTCAAGGACAACGTTTTCTTCAAAAAGAAGAATTAAAAATCAATTAAAATGACATCAATCTATTGGTCTGCGCTAATTCTAGGGGTTGTTTCCAACCTACATTGTTTTTCAATGTGTGGACCAATAGCAATGTCTGTTCCGATAAACAGAAAGTCTGAATTAACCATCTTGACTAGTAGTTTCCTTTATCATACAGGGAGAATTCTAACCTATTCAATATTGGGTTTACTGATTGGAATGATTGGTTTTGGAATTCATTTAGTAGGAATTTTACAAAGTTTAACGATTATCGCTGGAATTGGAATTATAATATATGCTTGGAGATTCCAACTACTTGGAGAAAATGCAGATACAATTTTTAAAACTACCCTACCCTACAATTTAAATTCAAAATTAATGGGTAAAGTAATGAAACGAAATTCAGTGTTCAAACCTTTGTTGCTCGGTGTTTTAAATGGGTTACTCCCTTGCGGTATGGTTTACACCGCACTCATAACATCGCTTCTTGCAGGAAATGCAATTACAGGGAGTGTAAGTATGTTTATCTTCGGATTAGGGACTTATCCAACAATGATCGTATTCATGTATATCACTCAAAAAACCGCTACGCGTTTTAGAAGTAAAATCAATCGATTCATTCCAATTATCCTAACGATCGTAGGTTTACTTATTGTTTTGCGTGGATTAAATTTAAACATCCCTTATTTAAGCCCGCAGGCAACTTTTTCAGAAGGAAAAAATCAAATAGAAATTAAGAGTTGTCATCCGATAAAAAAATAGCTGTTTTCATAAAATTCACCTATTCTTAAAATAAATATTACGTAACTTTGACTACCTGATGCATTTAAGCGGATGGAAAAAGAGTATGAAGAGTTTATTCCGTATAAATGCAGGTCATAATCGAATTTTCGGTTTAGATATTTTACGTGCACTAGCCATCCTTTTTGTGGTTTTCGGTCATAGTGCGATTTTAGTTCCAGAACAATATAAGTCTTTCATTCGTATTGTAACGCTTGATGGAGTTGCCATTTTCTTTGTTTTAAGTGGTTTTTTAATTGGAGGAATCCTACTTAAAATACTTGAAAAAGAAAAACCAACCTTTAAAAACCTACTTATTTTCTGGTCTCGCAGGTGGTTAAGAACACTACCTGTATATATTGTGATATTGACTTTTGTTATTGTATTTACATATATTTACAAACCCGAAAGATTACCTTCTGACTGGTATAAATACTATATTTTCATTCAAAATTTCAATCAGGCAATACCGAATTTCTTCAAAGAATCGTGGAGTTTAAGTATTGAAGAATGGTTTTACTTACTAGTGCCTACGAGTTTATTTATATTATTAAATCTTTTTAAAAAATCAGTTAAAGCAACAAGTCTCGTTTTAATTATTGGAGGAATTATTGCTATAGTTTGGTATCGTTTTCACCTTTATGAATCTATACCAGCACCTAGTAGATTGGATAAAGATGCTTTTAGCCAATATTTACACAATGTAGGTGAAATTATAACTTACCAAGTTATACCAAGATTAGACGCAATTATGTTTGGTGTGTTAGGAGCATTCGTTGCTCAATACTACCCAAAAACATGGAAAAAAGCTTCCTTATTGTTGATTCCATTACTCGCTTTACCGTTAATGTATATTCTTAAATATTACATTAGCCATCGTCACGATGAGTATAGTTTTGTTATGTTACCGGTAATTAAATCTTTTGTAGTTTTTTGCACCTTACCTTATTTCTCAAATTTAAAATCAGGTCCAAAAATTTTCAGCAAACCAATCACATTTATTAGTTTGATTTCCTATTCAATGTATTTAACCAACTTAACGATAGTAATTCATATCTTCATCAAATTTGGGTTACACAACAACATTAGAGGTCTTCATAAATGCGGTGAAACCTGGGAATGGGAATATATTTACTTTTGGTTTGTAACAATTTCCCTTTCTTATTTGTTATATGTTTTAGTTGAACAACCTTTTATGCGTTTACGCGACTTAAAAAAAAATAAAAAATGAATCCATACATCAGCGAAATCCAAGAGAAAATCAAATCATTACGTGATGAAATTGTAAATCATGATTTATTTAAAGAAATTAATACCATAGAACACATTGGTATTTTTATGCAACATCACGTTTATGCAGTATGGGATTTTATGTCTATTTTAAAATCACTTCAAAATAATCTAACTGAAACACATGTTCCGTGGTTTCCTAAAGGTTCGCCTAATACACGCTTCCTAATCAACGAAATTGTTGTAGGAGAAGAATCGGATGTAGACTCTGAAGGAATTCGTAAAAGTCATTTTGAAATGTATTTAGACGCGATGAAACAAGCGAATACAAATACACAAAATATTCTTACTTTCTGTGAAACACTTCAAAAAACGAATAGTTTTACTGCTAGTTATGATGCTGCTAACACTCCATTAAGTGCACAGTCTTTTGTAAATTTCTCTTTTGAAACAATCAATACAGACAAAGCATTTTTACAAGCTGCAATATTTACCTTTGGTAGAGAAGATTTAATTCCTAATATGTTTTATTCTTTAGTTTCTGAATTGAATGAACGATTCCCAAATACGATTACTAAACTAAAATACTATTTAGATAGACACATTGAAGTAGATGGCGATCATCATAGTCATTTAGCCATTGAAATGGTTGAAGAACTATGTGGTGAAGATAAAGCTAAATGGGAAGAATCATTAACCTATATCGTTCGATCTTTAGAACAACGCAAAAAACTTTGGGATGGTGTTTTAGCAGAAATTAAAGGTTTGTAATCTTTTTTATTTCTCTTCTTTACAAAGCCCAACAAAATAAGCGTTTCTTCTAGCACCCCAATGTGGTTTTAAAACAGATGATTCAGTCTCTGTTTTGAATAATTCTTCTGCTTTTAAGAGATACTCTATTGCATTTTTTTTACCCCCACCAAACATTTTTGGAGTAAAGTAAACAGCAACACCTTTTAAGTGGGCTATCCTAGGGTTATTTGGATTAATAGCTCTAGCAGCACTCAAATTCTTTTCGAAAATTTCACCTTGTTCTTTCCATCGACTACCTCCATCAACAGAAAGTCTTGCATTTGCTAAAAGAGCTCCTAGAACATAAGTCTCTTGATTTGTAGGCTCAATCGTTTTTGCTTTTTCGTAAAATTGATCTGCTATATCCAACATTTCATCTCTAGACTTTTGATCTTTTCCAGAATATGATAACATTGCTTTCGAAAAGGCAGCATAATAATTAGCAATATAACTTTCAGGATTCATCATCGCAATTAAATCAAATTGTGATGAAAATTGAGTCTGTAATTGTGGATTTGAAGTCGTATCTGCTACTGGATATACCTGATTTAATTGTTCTTCAATCGTTTGGGAATAAGCATTCCCTATTAAAGTAATTGATAGTAAAATTGTATATATTCTTTTTTTCATAACTTGTTTATTTATAATTCATCTTGATTAAATTGACTAAATGAAAAGTTCATTCCTATAAAAACTGCTCTATATAATGGTGGAATAATTTCAAAACGTTCCTTTCCATCAGCTGAATAACGATAACCTAAGATATTGCGTGTGTTCAGAATGTTATCCAAACTTACATAAAAAACAGCAAAAACTTTTTTCTTAAACGTTTTTAAATAAGATGCAGTCAAGGCTAAATTTTGGTAGTCTTTGGTTCTATCTCCCAAAAACACAGGGTTATTCGGATTATAGTAAGGTCTACCACTAGCGTAACTATAAGTAAAAGAGAAATTAGTTGATATTTTCTCAACCAAATACTTCATCACAACGTTCACATTATGCGGTGAAACATAATCAGGTGTTGCTTTAGAAATATAATTTTGATAAATTCTTTTGGTATCTACATAACTATAAGATATCCAATAATCTAAATTTTTAGCTAAATCTTTATCTCTCCAGAAAAAATCAAATCCTTGCGCATACCCGCTTCCTGAATTATCTACTTGTCCGTATGCAAAACGGAATTGATTCGGTGTATAAGCAACCCCTTTCTCTTGGATTAATTGTTGATAATCTTTGTAGTATCCCTCGATTCTAAATACACGACTATTCTTTATCCATTGATAATTCAACATGTAATGGGTTGATATTTGAAAATCTGGTCTGTATCCAAACAACAAATAATTCGAATTTGCCGATTGATAAAAAATTCCGCTAGCAAAGGAAAATTGTCCATTTTCAGACGACTTATATGCAAAAGCAAATCTAGGAGAGACATTCCCTTTTTTTAATAGATCAGAATATTCAACACGTATTCCCGGTTTAAAAGCAAATTTAGAACCAGGTTTATATTCACCTTCATAATAAAATGCCCCCATACTTTCCGTAAAACTTAACAGCAATGTGTCAAATTTTTGCTCATACTGAATGTGCTGATATTCAACTCCTGTGGTATAATCGTATTTTTCACCGATATCACTTTTCATTTCTGCCCTACCTTGTAACCTACTATCTTTTCTTGCTAAAGGAGAAATACCAAATTGAATATTATCAGTATTATCACTGTAAGATACCGATGTAAAATAACGTTTTCCTGGTCTTACATTATAGCGAAATGATGTATTTAAATATGTATTATTATTCTCTATACCAAACTTGATTTTTTCTCCTGCTAATGATGGACTCGGAATTTCAACACCCGTTTTATTATAAGCACGTGAAAAATTCATTTTGAAAATTCCTCTACTACTATCTAACTTAGAAATATAACGGGTAGAAAAAGAACCTCCTTGGGGTACGTCATAATAATTCACATTTGTTGGAGTGAATTCATAAAATGGAGATAAGTTTAAATAATTCCCACTATACTCTACTGCATTATTCCCCATCAATTTAGAACCAGAAAGCGAAACTCCTGCCATGTTTAACCCAGCATTAACGGTGCTTTTTTCAGGTAAATCATTTGTTTGTAAATCTAAAATTGCTGATAATGCCTGACCATATCTTGCGGAGTAACCACCACTACTAAAAGATGTTCCTTTGAATTGAAAAGGATTAAAACGACTTCTTTGAGAAACACCTGGAATAGAACTATTAAAAGCATTTTGAGAAATCATTCCGTCAATTACAACATTGCTTTCATTTACATCTCCTCCTCGTACTTGTAAACCAGTCTGATCACCTCCATTACGTTGCACACCTGGTAAGGTCTGTATAGCACCAACGATATCTCCTTGTCCACCAGCTGTAGTCACAATATCCAATGGTCTTAAAACGGCAACTGCTCTTTCATTCGTCGCTTCTATTGTTCCTGCATTAATAACAATTGTTTTTAATTGTTTCGTTTTTGATTTAATAACAACAGATAGGGAAATTTCTTTTCCTTCAAAGACTAAAAGCTTTTTATACTGCTCAAAACCAACCGCATTGACAACCAACGTGTCTGAGCCACTGTTTTTTGCATTAAAATTAAATTTACCTTGATCTGTAGTGACACCACCAACACGGTTTAACTTTAAAAAGACAGTAGCAAAAGGAATGGGTTTCCCTTGACTATCTTTTACTTCTCCTGAAATTATCGTTTGTGAATAAGAAATAAAATTGAAAAAAATAAAAAGTAAAACAACAGAGTATTTCATGAGAAATTTTTAAATGAGAACGTAAATTTACTATTTAAATACCGATGCAAAAGATTAATAAATAATTTAAAAATGATTTATCTACGTAAACTAATTAAATTGCAAGAATTAAAAACACGGACAAGACAATAATTATCTTTTTTTTCGTTCATTTGTAAAGCGGTAAATTTAAAATCTCAATCTTATGAGCACAATTGAAATCATTGGACTTGTTATCCCAGTTCTTTCTTTAACATCACTCATTGTATATATGTTAGTTAACAAGAAAGAATCAACAGTAATTCCTCAACCGATTACGGTTAACAATTCACAACCAAATTCAAATGCTCCATTAACCAACGAGTCTGTAAAATTAATTTTACCTCATAGAATTGATGCTTACCAACGATTAGTTTTGTTTTTAGAACGTATCTCTCCAAATTCCTTGGTTATGAGAAAATTCACTCATCACCAAACAGCTAAGCAGCTACAGCAAGATTTATTAAGTACAATAAGAAGTGAATATGAACATAATATAGCTCAACAGGTTTTTGTTTCACCTCAAGGATGGAAAATGGTCAAAGATTCAAAAGAACAAATTATTCAAATCATCAACTTGGCAGCTTCGCAAATTGATGAAAAAGGAACAGCAATTGATTTATCTTCAAAAATTTTCGAATTAACGGCAGAATTTGAGAAACTTCCAAGTGAAATAACTACCGAATTTTTAATCGAAGAACTTCAAAAACTTTTTTAATTAATACTTATAAAATATTAGTATCCTGCTTTTTCTTTCGGGTAAGCATTAAATGTGCCGGATGCTGAAGCAATCAAAATTTCACCGTCATAAATTTTAGACTCAGATACCAAAATTCTTTTACCTGCTGAAATAACAGAAGCTTTTGCAATTAGTTTAGCACCTAATAATGCTGGTTTATGAAATTTCATTGAAAATTCAATGGTCGAAACGACTTTATCTTCACTAAAAACTTTACTCAAACAAGCTACACCAAGCGAAGCATCAATTAAAGAAGCAATGGCGCCTCCGTGAGCTGCAAAAGGAGTTGCTAAATGTTTCTCTTCAATTGTCATCATATATTGAATCACTCCTGGTGAAATGACTTCAAAATCCATCCCTAGTAACTTTCCAAAATGATTTTGATTAATATAATCAACAATTAAATCTTTATTCATGATTCTAGTCTACAAGAAAGTGGAATTCCGCCGCAGTTAAAACTTTATAAATACTTTCATTTAAATCATACATAACTGTATTGTAATCATCCGTATTTACCCAAACTTTTAAATGAACTTCAATTGACTTTGTTGTGATACTACCAATACCAACAAAAGGCTGTGGCTCTTTAACTAAACGCGGTTCATTAGAAACGATATCTAGTAACATCTCTTTAGCTTTGTCAAATGAGTCTCCAATAGTAAGATGAAAAGTCAAATCGATTCTTCGAACATCCGCTTTTGTGAAATTAATAATATTTCCATTTGCGATTGGTCCATTAGGGAGAATAACCACTTTATTATCTGCGGTATATAAATGAGTATTGAAAATTTGAATTTCTTTTACTTTTCCAGACACATTTTGTGCTTGAACAAAATCTCCTACTTTAAATGGTTTAAAAACCAAAATCATAACTCCACCTGCAAAATTGGATAATGTTCCAGAAAATGCCATACCTATAGCCAACCCTGCTGCACCTAACAAAGCAACAAAAGAAGTCATTTGGATTCCAAACTGGGTGATACTTGTTACAACTACGAGTAACTTTAAAGCAGTAGAAGTTAAACTACCCAAAAAAGTAACCAAACTTTCATCCGTATTACTCTTTTTAAGAATGTTTTTAATAGTCTTTGAAGCGAGATTCGATAACCAAAATCCAATCACTAAAATCAATAATGACATTAATAATTCTGTTCCTACTTTCAAAACCCATTGTTGAACTTCATAGTAATTGAATCCCATTATTGTTTCTTCTATTTTTTTAATTGGTGGTTCCATAGTTAGTTTGAATGTAGACAAAAATAAAAATTCTAATTTTACAATATGAACTACTTTAAGAATAAAATTATTTGGGTTACCGGTGCTTCCTCTGGTATTGGTGAAGAAATATGTCATCAACTTGCTAATCAAGATGCAATCGTCATTTTATCAGCACGTAATTCAGAAAAATTAACACAAATAAAATATGATTTAAAAAATAAAGAGAATCATCTCGTTTTACCAATGGATCTAGAGAAACCCGAAACATTTGAATCCGCTTTCAATCTGATTATAAGCACATACGGGAAATTAGATATGCTATTCAATAACGGTGGAGTTAGTCAAAGAGCAGAATCAAGTGAGACAAGTATAGAAGTGGAAAGAAGAATTATGGAAATTAATTATTTCGGAAATATCGCTTTAACCAAAATAGTTTTACCACATTTTCAAAAAAACAAATCGGGTCACTTAATAATTACTTCTAGCATAGCAGGTAAATTCGGTTTTTACTTACGTTCAAGTTATAGTGCATCCAAACATGCCCTTCATGGATATTATGAATGTGTTGCATTAGAAAATATCAAAAACAATATTTCAGTAACACTTTTATGTCCAGGAAAAATAAATACATTTATTTCTAAAAATGCGCTTCGTGGAGATGGAGAAAAACATCGTGTTATGGATCATAATCAAGAAACAGGAATGTCTGTAAAAGAATGTGTAGAAGAAATTTTAGATGCAGTCTCTAAGAAAAAAAGAGAAGTCTTAATTGGGAATAAAGAAATATTAGCTGTTTATTTAAAACGGTTTTTTCCGAATCTTTTTTGGAAGGTTATTCAAAAACAAAAAGCCACATAAGTGGCTTTTTGAGTAAATTGAAATAAATATTAAGGAAATTTCGGGAATTGTTGGAAGTTAGGCTCTCTTTTCTCTAAAAAAGCTTTTTTACCTTCTTGCGCTTCTTCCATCAGGTAATACATTAACGTTGCATCTCCTGCGAATTCCATCAATCCTCTCTGGCCATCTAATTCTGCATTTAAACCTCTTTTAATCATACGTAAAGCCATAGGACTACGTTTCAACATTGTTCTGCACCACTGAACTGTAGTATCTTCCAATTGATCTAGTGGAACCACTTTGTTTACCATCCCCATTTTTTCTGCTTCATCAGCTGTATATTGTTCGCATAAAAACCAAATTTCTCTTGCTTTCTTTTGACCAACATGTCTTGCTAAATAACTTGAACCAAATCCTGCATCAAAGCTACCTACTTTCGGTCCTGTTTGTCCAAATCGTGCGTTTTCAGAAGCAATTGTAATGTCACAAACTACGTGTAATACATGCCCACCTCCAATAGCATACCCATTTACCATTGCAATTACTGGTTTAGGAATAGAACGAATTAGCTTGTGTAGCTCTAATACATTTAATCTTGGAACACCATCTTCACCAATATAACCACCAACACCTTTTACATTTTGGTCACCACCGGAACAAAACGCTTTATCCCCCTCTCCTGTTAAAACGATCACCCCAATATCCTGGCGCTCTTGAGCTATATTCATTGCATCAATCATTTCGATGTTCGTTTCAGGACGAAACGCATTATATACCCTAGGTCTATTAATTGTAATTTTTGCTATACCTTCTAAAAACTCAAACTTAATATCGGTATATTCTTTAATTGTTTTCCATGGATACTTACTCATATAATTTATTTTTATTGTGAAACAAAAGTATATCTAATTGTACCTTCTTGTATTGATGGGGCACTTTTAGCATAATTAAATCTTGACATTAAAGCATATTTTTTTGCTTGCTCTATCATACATGCATTCGCATTATTGGATGAAGTAACCATTGCGGAAGAAACATTCCCTCCTTGATCAACTTTAATTTTGATGAGTACAAAACCTGAAGAACCTTCAGATCGGAAGAGC
>CANHVK010000025.1 GCA_947464135.1 Flavobacteriia bacterium
CCATGCGTGACAGGCATGTATTCTAACCAACTGAACTACCAAACCAATGCTTCAACTTCAAACGAGAAGTTCTAACTAAAGTTAGATTTTACTGTTACATTGTGTAATGCTTTACGTTTAAAGCGATACAAAAGTACAACTAAAATTCTTTTCTGCAAATTTTAATTGTACTTTTTTCATTTATTTTTACTCGAAAATAAGTAAGTAGTTGTTTTTCTTACCTTTACCGATTAGCGAAATTTTGTTATTGATGAGGTGTTCTTTACCAAAAGTAAAGTTTTCGCCTACTTTTTCTTTGTTAACTGATATCGCATTTGCCTTTAACTCTCTTTTTGCCTCCCCATTACTGGTTAAAAAGTTTGATTTTCCAACTAAAGCATCAACAATTGAAAGTCCATTTTCAACATCAGCATAAGAAATCGTTGCTTTTGGAACTCCATCAAAAACCTCAAAAATTTGTTCGTTGCTTAATCTTTTTAAATCTTCAGAAGTAGATTTTCCAAACAAAATATTACTCGCAATTATCGCTGCATCTAATGCTTCTTTACCATGAACTCGGATCGTAACATCCTCGGCAATTGTTTTTTGTAGTAATCTCAAATGTGGTGCTTCTTCATGTTCTTTTTCAATTTTCTCAATGGTTTCTTTATCAAGTAAAGTGAAAAAACGAATTAGTTTTTTTGCGTCTTCATCTGAAGCATTCAACCAAAATTGGTAAAACTGATAAGGAGTTGTTTTAGTAGGGTCTAACCAAATGGTTCCTGATTCTGTTTTTCCGAATTTACCTCCATCTGCTTTTGTTAGTAAAGGACACGTAAATGCAAAAGCATCACTTCCACCTTTTCTTCTAATCAATTCTGTTCCTGTGGTAATATTTCCCCACTGATCTGAACCGCCAATTTGTAATTTACAATCGTGTGTTTTATTCAAATGCAAAAAGTCATACCCTTGTAATAATTGGTAAGAGAATTCTGTAAATGATATACCTGTTTCGATTCTTTTTTTAACAGAATCTTTGGACATCATATAATTTACGGTAATGTGTTTTCCTATATCACGAATGAAGTCTAAAAAAGAAAAGCTCTTCATCCAGTCGTAATTGTTCAATAACAAAGCTTTGTTTTCTCCTTGCTCAAAGTCTAAAAACTTTTTTAACTGATTGGAGACACCAAGTATGTTTTTATTTAAACTTTCTTCATCTAATAGATTTCTTTCTGCTGATTTCCCAGAAGGATCTCCCACCATTCCTGTAGCTCCACCAACTAATGCAATGGGCCTATGTCCAGCTTTTTGTAAATGAACTAATAACATGATTGGCAACAAGCTTCCTACATGAAGTGAGTCTGATGTGGGGTCAAAACCTACATATCCAGTGGTCATTTCTTTTAACAATTGTTCTTCAGTTCCAGGAATTACATCTTGTATCATTCCTCTCCATTGTAGCTCAGCAATTAAATTCATTTTCATTCAAACAATCATTTTAGTTAATACAAAGGTAAAAGTTTAGTTTAAAAAAATAAATATTTAATCATCCTCCCTTGAGGGAGGACTGAGGAGGGTGAAAAATGGGCTCAAAATATATGTATTTGAAGTTTGTCAACAACCTTTATCCCTCATCAACTTTAGTTTCCTATGATAAATGATTAATATTGATTATGTTAAATTTTTTAATGTCAAGTCACCTACCTTAATTCCCCTGCATTACCATTTGGTCTTCGAAAGTATACTTTCTCTTCTCAAGGGAGGAAGTCTAATCATCAAATTAAAGTGTTAATCAGATTAAATTTTCAAAGTGAAGTCACCCACCTTAATCCTCCCTTGAGGGAGGAAATATAATCATCTTTATATTAATATGATAAGGATTAAACTTAAGTTTTTAGATTTTGTGTATTCTCCTTTCCTCTGTGGTTTAAAAAAAATGTAACTCAAACAACAAATGCTCAATTCTCAAGTTCACTAAATTATTTTACCTTTGTTTAAAATCATTACTATGTATAAACTAGTTCTAATACTTTGTCTTTTTGTTACTATTTTCTCTAAGGCACAAGAATTTTCTCTTCCTAAGTTAAATTATTCATTTACATCGCTAGAGCCTGTTATTGATTCGGTTACGATGCGAGTTCATTACACAAAACACCATCAAGGTTATGTGACCAATTTAAATAATGCATTAAAGAGTCAGCCACAGAAAAGTTTAGATTCAATTTTGATGAGCGTGAGTAAGTATCCGACCGCGGTTAGAAATAATGCTGGAGGTCATTTTAATCACACTCTTTTTTGGGAGTGTTTAACTCCTGGAGGTAGAGAATTGAAAGGGGATTTGCTTCAAGAGATCACAAAAACCTATGGTTCGTTAGATTCATTGCAAAAATTAATGACAACTCAAGGAACAACTCTTTTTGGTTCAGGTTGGGTGTGGTTGATTGTCAACAAGGAAAATAAGTTACAAGTTATAACTTCCATAAATCAAGATAATCCTATTATGGATTTAGCGCCTATTCAAGGAGCTCCGATTTTGGGGATTGATGTTTGGGAGCATGCCTATTATCTTAAATATCAAAATAAGCGTGCTGATTATTTAAAAAATATTTGGAAAATAATTAATTGGGAATTTGTTTCAGCGAAATATTTAGATCAAACAAAAAAATGGAAAAAGTAGTAATTGTAACAGGAGGTGCAGGATACATAGGTTCACACACCATTATTGAATTAATTCAAAATACTTCCTTCAAAGTAGTTTCGATAGATAATTATATCAATTCATCATCTCAAACCTATGATCGCATTGAAAAAGTGACGAGTAAGAACATTGATTATAAAGAACTTGATTTATGTGATAAAAAAGCTCTTTTTGATGCTTTTAAAGATGAAATAAATATTGTAGGAATTATTCATTTCGCTGCTTTAAAGTCTGTTCCTGAATCCGTAGAAAATCCATCATTGTATTATAACAATAATTTACAATCACTTATTAATGTG
Source organism: Flavobacteriia bacterium (assembly GCA_947464135.1). Taxonomy (GTDB): domain Bacteria; phylum Bacteroidota; class Bacteroidia; order Flavobacteriales_D; family Crocinitomicaceae; genus CANHVK01. Next base: position 2,980 of record CANHVK010000025.1, read on the forward strand.
ATTGATTTCTGTAAAGAGAAAGAAATACCGAATTTGATTTTTTCATCTTCATGTTCTGTCTATGGGAATATTGATAGTCTTCCAGTAACTGAAAACACACCCTTCAGTAAGGCAGAATCGCCTTATGCACATACTAAGCAAATTGGAGAAGATATCTTGGAAATGTATGCAAAATGTGGTGTGAATTTTAAAACGTTGGCACTTCGTTATTTTAATCCCGTTGGCGCTCATGAATCAGGTTTGATTGGTGAGTCTCCGATTAACCCTCCAACTAGCTTGATACCAATCATTACTCAGACTGCAATTGGTTTAAGAAAGAAAATGTTTGTACATGGCGTTGATTACCCTACTCGAGATGGGTCTTGTATACGTGATTACATACATGTCTGTGATATTGCTAATGCTCATGTTATCGCATTAACCAAACTTATAGAACAAACAGATTCTTTGTCGTTTGATGTGGTTAATTTAGGAACTGGTGATGGAGTGAGTGTTAAAGAAGCGATTGCAAGTTTTGAAAAAAATACAGAAGTGAGTTTATCTTATGAATTTGGACCAAGAAGAGCTGGTGATGTTATGGCCATTTATTCTGATACAACTAAATCAAAAGAAGTATTAGGTTGGGAGGCTTCACGCAGTTTAGATGAAATGGTGATTTCAGCATGGAAATGGCAAAATAATTTATCCAAAGAAAATTCCTAATTTTACATACTTAAACAAGATTTCAATTCAAATGAAAATACTTATTACCGGTGGCGCAGGGTTTGTTCCAAGTTCGACAGCTGAAAAATTATTAGAAAATCCTGATAACTATGTTGTATTAGTTGATAATTTTCTAACAGGACGCCCAGAAAATATTCCAATTCATCCCAATTGTAAATTTATTAAAGCGGATGTGAATCAATTGGATCAAATAAGTCCGATCATGTGCTCGTACCAATTTGATTATGTATTTCATTATGCAGCGATTGTAGGAGTATTGAGAACATTAGATTTTCCTGTTTCTGTTTTAGAAGATATACAAGGGATTAAAAATGTATTAGATTTAGCAAAAAGCACCGGTGTAAAACGCGTATTTTTTTCGTCTTCATCTGAAGTTTATGGTGAGCCAGTACATTTACCACAAAACGAAAGTACTACACCATTAAATTCTAGATTACCGTATGCAGTAGTTAAAAATGTTGGGGAAGCTTATTTTAGATCTTATCAGCAAGAGTATGGGTTAGATTATACTATTTTTAGATTTTTCAACACATACGGCCCGAATCAAAGTGAAGATTTTGTTATTTCTAAATTTCTTCGTTTAGCGCTTAAAAATCAAGATATTACAATATATGGAGATGGGTCGCAAACACGAACTTTCTGTTACATAGATGACAATACTGACTTTTGTGTTAGTTCGTTAACAAATCCTGAAACAATCAATCAAGTTTATAATGTTGGTAACGATATAATTTCTCCGATTAAAGATGTTGCAGAATTAATCATTAAAATGACAGGTTCCTCTTCTAAATTAGTTCATTTACCCCCTTTGAAAGATGGAGATATGACACGTAGACAACCAGATATTACAAAAATGAAAACATTATTGAATAGAGAATTAATTACGTTAGAAGCAGGTTTAGAAAAGGTCTTGAAAGCAGGAAGATTTTAATGTTGAGACATTTTATTAAAAAGTTCTAAATACTTATTTTTTAAAGCTTCTACTGAATAACTATCTTGAATGGTCTGGTGTCCTGCCAGGCCAATTTTTTTTCTTAGTTGATTATCTTCTATTAATTTAGTTAGATTCAAAATCCAATCTTCTTCACTCTCTGCAAGAAATCCATTTTCTCCATGCTGTATAAGTTGATTGTTCATACCCACAGGTGACATAACAGTAGCAATTCCTAATGACATATATTGTAAGCCTTTAAACGCGCATTTACCTTCTGCCCATTGATTGTTTTTTAAAGGCATTATACCGATGTCAATTTTTGCCAGATCATCAATTTCACTCTTTTTATTCCATTCGCAATATTCAAGTGAATTTAATTCATAATTAGGGTTTCTATCCGAAATTACTAAAAATCGAATTGGATATTTCTTTTCAAGTAGATTTATGATAGGTACAATAAAATCTAAATAATGCATTGTTGAGTGCGAACCAGTCCATCCAATAGTGATAGATTTTCTTTCAAAATCAATTAGTTGATTGTGTTTTTTAATGGTGTCTATTGTCGTTGGGATAATTGTGACTTTTGAATTAAACTGTTTTGCATAAGTCGCTAGATATTCGTTTCCACACTGTATTTGTTCCACCCAGCCACAGATAGTGTTTACTTTGGAATACCATTTAGTGAAGGATAATAAGGCATTGCTATCCGAGTGATTTTTTAACCAAATAGCGTCGTCGAAATCGTAAAGAACTTTCTTTTTAAGAATTTTACAAATAATAAATTCAAAAATAGGTGGACCAAATTGCATAGCTTCTCTATGCATAAATACAAAGTCATATTTATGAATCGAACTTAGTAAAATAAATCTTTTGGCAAAACTTTTTAGCATACCCAACGTTTTTTGAATGAATAACCCGGGTTTATAAAGTAATTCCCAAGTTTTTTCATCTATAAATGGTTTTGGAGTGATGTTAAATCCATTTGATTCAAGAAAAGAAATGTATTGTTCAAAACGAAATCGTTGAGAAGGAGCACCACCAATTGGATAAGGGCAAATTAATAATACATTTTTTTTTTGATTGACCATACTAAGTTTTGAAACTATGCAAAATTATAAAACTTGCTTGAAGTTACCCTCTTTTTTTTACCTTTGATTCAATAACAAGTTTATATGTGTGGTATTACAGGTTTTGTTGATTTAAGTAAGCGTTCATCCCAGTCAGATTTACAATTTATGACAGACAGTTTAGTCCATCGCGGACCAGATGGTGGAGATGTTGTTTTTTTTCAAAAAGAAAATTATACGCTTGGATTAGGACATCGAAGGCTAGCTATTATTGATGTTTCTAATGCAGCGAATCAACCAATGAAATTTCAGGAATATTGGATCACTTTCAATGGAGAGATTTATAATTTTCAAGAAATTAAAAATGAATTAATTTTATTAGGTCATCAATTTACCACAAGTTCAGACACAGAAGTTATTTTGCATGCATTTCAAGTGTGGGGTAATGGGTTTGTTGAAAGGTTAATAGGAATGTTTGCTATTGTTATCTATAATGAAAAAGAAGATCAACTTTTCTGTTTAAGAGATAGAGCAGGAGTGAAACCGTTTTTTTATTATTTGAAGGATGATTTATTTTTATATGCATCTGAATTGAAAGCTTTTCATAAACATCCACGTTTCGAAAAAATAATAAACCAAGATGCAGTAGCTGCTTTTTTTCAATATGGAAATGTGCCTACACCCCATTGTATTTTTAAGAATACCTACAAGTTAAAACCTGGATATTTTCTTACTGTTTCTTTTGTAGGTAGTCAAATTCAAATTTCTCAAGATAAATATTGGTCTGTTTATACAGCTTATAATTTGCCAAAATTAGCTATTTCTTTTCAGGATGCTAAAAAGATGACAGAAGATCTACTTTCTTCAGCATGTGAATATCGAATGGTTTCAGATGTACCTGTAGGAGTGTTTTTAAGTGGAGGGTATGATAGCACCTGTGTAACTGCTTTACTTCAAAAAAATCGTACGACACCTTTGAAAACGTATACCATTGGCGTACCAGATATAGGTTTAAATGAAGCTATTTATGCTAAACAAACATCAGATATACTAGGTACAGACCATACAGAGGTGATGTGTACTGAAAAAGAAGTGTTGGACGAAATTAAAAAACTACCTTATTATTATGATGAACCTTTTGCCGACAGTAGTGCTTTACCTACAACTTTAGTGAGTAGAATTGCTCGAAAAGATGTTACTGTAGCGTTAAGCGCAGATGCAGGTGATGAGGTTTTTGCAGGGTATAATCGATACGATTACATGTTGAAATACAGAGATAAATTAGCTAAAATTCCTGGATTTCTTCGTTATTCGATCGCTGGAGCTATGAATTTGGTTCCTTCAGAAGCAATTCCTGTTTTAAAACATAAGTATAACTTTCATAATCGTTACGAAAAAATGAAAGGTGTTCTTCTTAATCCCAATGAAGAATCGATCATGTTAAGTTTGAGTCAACAATTTACTTCAAATCAAATTAAAGCACTTTTTGTTGATGAAATCAATGAGTTAGAAACGTATTTTCAGTCAAAAGAATTATCGAAAGAAACTTTTTCTTCTTTATCTTATATGCAAGCTATTGATTATCAAACGTATTTGCTAGATGATATTTTACAAAAGGTGGATAGAGCAACGATGACCGTAAGCCTTGAAGGTCGAGAACCATTTTTAGACCATCGAGTGATTGAATGGGCAGCGCGTTTACCTGATGCATTCAAATACCACCACGGAGATAAAAAATACATACTGAAAGAAATAGTACATCAATATATTCCCAAAGAAAAAATGGATAGACCAAAAATGGGGTTTGCCATACCTATTGCTACTTGGTTAACTACTGATTTAAAACCTTATGTAGAAGAATTTATTTGTGAAGAGAAAATTCTAAAACAAGGCATTTTGAAATGGGATAAAGTCAAAGAGTTAAAAACAAATTTCTACGGTGGTAAAAAGGAATTGGATTATAAAATTTGGTACCTATTGATGTTTCAGATGTGGTATGATGAATGGATGTAAATAAGATAAAAATCTATATTAAACAACAAAGGCTACCAAATTTTGGTAGCCTTTGTTGTTTAAAGCTTATTTAAATTTATTTTACTAAATCAATAAAAGATTGATTTGCATTCAACTTCAAGAATTCTCGATCTTTTTTAGCTTTAGCTTTAAAAGCAGCATCTTTCGCTATAGCATTTTTCAAGAAATTAATTGTTTCATCCGATTTATCAGTACGAGCCGCAATTATAGCTTTTAAATAAAGTCCTTGAGCGCTATTTTTATCCTGAGAAGCTTCTAGAGTTTTTGTAGCTTCATCGAATTCTTTATTTAAAACTTGAGCCAATGATTTATTGAATGTTTTGTTATCAGAAAAATTTGAAATTGCTGATGGATAATTACCTTCTACAATTGCAATGATACCATTGTTGTAATTAGTTTCAGCAGAACCCATTGCCTTTGAAAGTAAGGTTTTCGCTTTTTTGAAATCACCCTTATTTCCTGCAACTGCTCCTAAATTTCCTATAGTAATTGGATTCGAGTTTATTGCATTAGCTTTTTCAAATTTAGTCTCAGCTTCTGAAAATTTACCTTGTAAATACAATAGAACTCCTACATTATTAAAAGCTCTGTAATCATTTGGATATAATGTTTCACAAGCATTGTAAATTAATGTTTTTTCTGAAGTTTCTTTAACTAAAGTAGCAGCATATAAAAGTTCTTCTACATTTAATTTTTCAGGTGTTGTTTTAGCTATCATTTGGTAAGTATCGTCTGAATGACCAGTTGTCTCGTAGCTTACTTTGATTTCTGCACGTCTCAATTTAGGGAAAACTTTTTCATCCAGATACGTAAATGTTTTTGCCATATTTCTCATTTCCGTTTCGCGTTGGATAGGATCTTTATACATTTCTAAAACACGAATCACTAATTGCTTTTCATCTTGGTTCATCGTTGATTTTTGTAATTCAACTTTGAAACCTTCATAATCTTCTCCTTTACCTAAAAGTGTATAGATTTCTTTTTGTACGGCATCGTTTTTAACTTTCTTAGCTAAGTCGATTGAAGCAATTTTTCCTGTGTTTGCCCTGTCAGTGGAAAGTGTATTGTTTGAGTTTTCTTCCCCCTCTGGAGATGCATATCCTGTAATTGAAATTGAATTAATTTTAATTTTTGGATTGTTTTGAGCATCAGACAACCATTTTTCAAAACTTTTCCATGATTCTTTTTCTACTTCATTTTTTTGAAGATTTGATTTTCCTTTTAAATAATTGATGTATGTCGTATAAATATCAGTTCGAATATTTTTATGTTCGTCTTTAGCAATAGTAACTCTAAAATCTTTATTTACTAAATAAGGAGTTATAATTGTACCATCAGCAATCTTCTTTGATGGAGTTATCATTTTTTCAACACCTCCTTTCATTACTCTTCCAGAAACAGTTAGTTCTGATGCTTCAAAGTCAGGTTTGTAAGCAACAACATCTTCGTATGAAATAGCTCCTCCAGGTTTATACTTTACTGTGGTTCCATTACCTGTAGCTTTTTCACCCAATACCAATACTGTATTTAGTGGTGTATTACCTAGCATCGGTATGATTTCTACTGAAGCCTTCTTCTTGATTCCTTTTGTTGGAAATGTTACATCAACTTTAACTCTAACAGAATCACCGTGCATTTCTAAAATAGTTGGTGTTACTGTATAATTTAGGTCTTTCAATAAATTACAACCTGTAGCCAATGTGCCAGCTATTGTTAAAGTTGCTAAACTTTTAAATGTATATTTCATAATTACTATTTTTGGTTAGTAAACAATATTATTGCTGAGTAACTGATACAATGTTACGAAAATTAAATATTTTGGTTATAAATTATAGTTTTTTTGTTTAAGTGTTGTAATGTCTTTACATACATCAAGCAAAGAAAAAATTGTTCTATTTAAAACGGGATGTATAAAATGTGATGCAATTTCGTTCATTGGTTCTAAAACAAATCGCCGGTTTATAATTTCTTTGTGTGGAATGGTAATCATTTCATTGGAGAAAATTAAATCATCATAAAATAAAATATCGAGATCTATAACTCGATCTTCGTAACCTTCATTTTTGGTTTTAATTCTTCCCATTTGATTTTCAATATCTTTTAAAAAACTAAAAATGGATTCCACATGATCCGTTGATTCTATACAAATTACACTGTTTAAAAAATGATTTGTCGATTTAAATCCTAGTGGTTCAGAATAGTATAAATTCGACTTGGATTTTATTTTGTATTTGATTTGAATCAGATCAATTGCTTTATTCAGATTTTCTTCAAGATTTCCAAGATTTGTTCCTAGTCCAATATATATATTGTGTTTTTTGTTCATCAAAAATGATATGTTTCTTCAAAAGTAGGAATCTTTTCACTTTTTCAAGATAGGTTGATTATTTTTGTTCCTTAATCAAATACTAATTATAGTATGAAAATTTCTTTTTGGCGGATATTTTGGCCTACTCTTGTTGCAATCTTGATTGCAGGTATAATTGGAATTTTTTCTTTTTTTGGAATTTTAGGTGGTGTAATTGCTAGTCTTGATGGAGGAGAAAAGGAGGAAAGTAAAGGTGTTATACTAAGGATGAAGCTTGAAGGAACTATTTTAGAAAATAGTGAAAGTAATTTAGATCCTATGAGCCTTTCTATTAAGCATCAATTAGGATTAAGTGATATTTTATACGGCTTAGAATATGCTAAAAAGGATACAGACATAAAAGGTATTTACTTAGAGCTCGAAGATGTAAATGCAGGCTATTCAACGATTAAGGAACTTAAAAAAGGAATTGAAGATTTTAAAAAATCCGGAAAGTTTGTAGTTGCTTATAATTCAGGAGAAATGCTTTCTTTGAAACAATTGTATTTGACTTCTTCTGCTTCTGAAAATTATGGTTTTCCTTCAACTCATGTAGAGTTCCTTGGTATTGGAAGAGAATATGATTTTTATATCAATACACTAACAAAATTAGGTGTTGAAATGCAGGTGATTAGAGGAAGAGAAAATCATTTTAAGAGTGCTGTAGAGCCATATATACATTCAAAATTATCTGATTCTGCTAGATTACAAACTCAATTGATATTTAATAGAATATGGAGTCAAATTAAATCTGATATTTCTCAAAATTCAGGTGTTTCTGTTAATCAATTAGAGCAATTGGCTGAAGATGCAACTATAACAACTATTTCTGATGCTGTTAAATTTAAACTGTTAAAAGCAAGTTTGTATCAGGATGAAATAGATGAAATACTTAGAAAAAAAATCAATCTTTCTAAAAAGGATAAATTAGAGTTTATTCAATTTGAAAAATATGCAAAGTCAAAATTTTATGAGAATCAATCGTTATCGGATGTGAAAGACCCTAATCTTGCAGTTATATTAACTGAAGGGGAAATATCAGTGAACGGAGAAGGATTATCTTCCGATAAGGTTGCTCAATATATACGTGAAGCGCGTGAAGACAAGAACATAAAAACAATTGTATTAAGAGTAAATAGTCCTGGAGGATCTGCACTTGCTAGTGATATCATATGGCGTGAAGTTTCATTAGCAAATAAATCAAAGAAGGTGATTGTTTCCATGGGTGATTTAGCAGCATCTGGGGGGTATTTCATTGCTTGTCCAGCAGATTATATTTTTGCAGAACCAACAACAATAACTGGGTCGATAGGCGTTTTTGGTGTAATACCTTTTACTGGTAAATTATTTGAAGAGAAATTGGGTATCACTTTCGATCGCGTTCAGACAAATAAACATTCCATATTGTCTTTGAATAGAAAACTTACAGCTGAAGAACTGGAAATTGTTCAGAAAGATGTAAATAGTATCTATTCTGATTTTCTTAAGAAAGTAGCTGATGGCAGAAAGATGGATATAGAAAGAGTACATAAGATTGCAAGAGGAAGGGTTTGGACTGGACAAGATGCAATTAAAATTGGTTTAGTTGATCAGTTAGGAGGATTAAAAGAAGCAATAGATTATGCGGCTAAAAAATCTAAAATTTCTAAACCGATATTGAAATATTGGCCTTTAAAGAAAGTGGAACCTATAGAAGAATGGTTGGATCAATTAGATGACTTAAAAAATAATTCAAGTATTAAATTAAATCAAAAGAAAATGCCAAAAATTGTTGAAGAATATTTACAAACCATTTCTACTTTTGAAAATCTTGAAGGCATTCAAATGAGATTACCACATATCTATGAATTAAAATAACCCTATATGTTTCAAAAAAATATAGATTTAAAAAACTTTACCACTTTTGGTATAAGTGCTTTCGCTGAAGAATTTGCTGTTTTTTCTACTGTTGAAGAATTAATTCGATTATTAGATGAAACAGAAAAGCCACTTACAATTCTGGGCGGGGGAAGTAATTTATTGTTGACTAAAAACATAGATGGTGTAGTTTTAAAAAATGAAATTTTAGGAATAGAAGTTACTGAAGATCATACTGATTTTGTTATTCTAAAAGTAGGAGGAGGGGTTGTTTGGCATGATTTAGTGATGCATACGATTGATAAACAGTATTATGGTTTGGAAAATTTATCATTAATTCCTGGTAGTGTTGGCGCTTCTCCGATGCAAAATATTGGTGCTTATGGTGTTGAGATTAAAGATTGTTTTTTAAAATTAGAAGCACTTCATATTTCCGATAAAAAAATTGAAACTTTTACAAAAGAGCAATGTGAGTTTGGATATAGAGAAAGCGTTTTTAAAAGAAAATATAAAGGACAGTACATCATTACGAATGTTTATTTTAAATTGTCTAAAATCCAAACATTAAACACAAGTTATGGTGCAATTGATGCTGAATTAAACACCAAAGGAATCAGTATTCCTTCTATCAAAGATGTAAGTGATGCTGTGATAGCTATTCGAAAAAGTAAATTACCAAATCCGAGTGAGCTAGGTAATGCTGGAAGTTTTTTCAAAAATCCCGTGGTAGCCAAATCCATTTATGAAAAGATAAAACAATCCTATGTAAATGTGCCATCTTATCCAATTAATGAATCTGAATTGAAAATTCCTGCAGGTTGGTTGATTGAGACTGCAGGTTGGAAAGGAAAAAGAATTGGAGATTGTGGAGTTCATACCAAACAAGCATTGGTACTTGTCAATTATGGAAATGCTACAGGTAAAGAAGTATTTGATTTATCACAAAAGATCATAGATGATATTTATCAAAAATTTCAAATTCAATTAGAAAGAGAAGTAAATATTCTCTAATATGCAACGAGTTAGAATTGATTTAGCATATAATGGAAAAGCGTACTTTGGTTGGCAACGTCAACCAAAACAAATTTCTGTTCAAGAGGTAATTGAAGATTGTTTATACAAATTATATCAGGAATTTATTCCAATTGTAGGATGCGGTAGAACTGATACCGGAGTCCATGCTCATTTTTATGTATTACATACAGATATTGATGAACAAAAATATACTTTGACAGATTTGAAGTATAAATTAAACAAAATGTTGCCAGGTTCGATTTCAATTTTTAAGATTCAAGAAGTTGATCAAACTTTTCATGCTCGTTTTCATGCTGTCGAGCGTACATATCGGTATTTTGTACATCAAGAAAAAAATCCTTTTTTAGCTGATACAAGTTTATTTTTAGGTCAACCGATAGATTTTAAAAAGATGAATCTTGCTGCTGAACGTATTTTAGGTAAAAAAGATTTCACTTCATTTTCCAAATTGCATACAGATGTACATACAAATATTTGTGATGTGAGAGAGGCAATTTGGGTAGAATATGATGAATCAAAATGGTATTTTCAAATTAGTGCTGATCGTTTTTTAAGAAATATGGTTAGAGCAACAGTTGGTACTTTATTGGAAGTAGGGTATGGAAAATTAAATGATACGGACATTGATTTGATTATAGAAAAGCAAAACCGTGGTGATGCAAAAACATCAGTTCCTGCCCATGCTTTATTTTTATGGGACGTAAAATATTCTTAAATTATCATTTTTTAAATGAAAACTAGTAAATTAGTATTATTTTCAATTTGTATACTGATTCTTGAAAACAAAAAATTATGAAATATATTTTTATTTTTTTATCCATATTCTTTTTTAAAGAAGTTTTAGCTCAAACAGCTGAAGACTTTTTCAATTCAGGAAATGCTAAATTTGATAATAAAGATTTTTTGGGTGCCATCTCTGATTTTTCAAATGCAATTCACATAGATTCTTCAAGATCTAATTTTTATATGAATCGAGCTATTGCTAAATCTGAGATCGGTGAACATAGGGATGCGATTTCTGATTTCTCTAAATCAATCATTCTAGATACCAACAATATACTCGCATATTTCAATCGTGGAAATACACATCATTTTTTAAGAAATTATACGAAATCGATTGATGATTTTGATAAGGCTATTGCAATCGATACAATGTTTGTAAACGCTTATTTTAATAGAGGTCAGGCAAAGTCGGAGATTGGTAATTATTATGGAGCAATTGAAGATTATGATAAATGTATATTTATTGATTCGACTTATGAGCGCGCTTATAGAAATAAAGGAGCTTTGAATATGAAGTTGAAAAAATATCAAAATGCAGTAAATGATTTTTCATCGGCAATTAATTTATCTCCAATGGATGTAAATGCATATTATAATAGAGCACTGGCTAATAGAGAATTGAAAAAAAACAAAGAAGCTCTTGTAGATTTTGAAAAAGTAATTACCATCGATTCAAAACATCTCTATTCCTATTTTTATAGAGCTGAAATGTATGCGCTTTTAGGGAATAAATTTGCAGCAATTTCCGATTATAATAAAGCGGTTGAAATTGATCCTGAATTTTTAGATGCAATTGTTGCCAGGGCTGATCTTAAACAGGAAGTGAGCAGTTACGCAAGTGCTATTGAAGATTATTCTAGAGTTTTGTTGTTAGATACCACATGGAATGAATTATATCTGAAACGTGGAAATGCTTATATGAAGAGTGATGATTTTAAATCTGCATCCCATGATTTTAGTTTTGTTTTAAAAAGAGATACGTTAAATCCTGAAACTTATTTTTGCTTAGGTAATTTAAAGTTTGAACTAGGTGAATATCAGAACGCAATTAACTATTATTCAAAATCTATACTTTTGGACACGCTAATAGTTAAATATTATGTTGCTCGTGGAAAAACAAGTATGAAGTTAAGAAATTTTATTATCTCAATAGAAGATTTTACAAGAGCAATTGAATTAGACGATAAATACACTGAAGCATTTATTCAACGAGCAATTGTAAAGTCTGAGTTAGGAGATTATAGAGGTTCCCTAATTGATAATAAGAGAGCATTGGAATTGGATTCTAATAATATCGAAATAAATCGTGCCAATATAATTATTAAGATGCACATGCAGAAGTATGCAGAATTAATACCAGATTGTGATATTATTTTACAAAAAGAACCTAATAACATCAGTGTATTTATTCAAAGAGGGGATGCGAAGTACCAAATTGGCGATAAAAATGGTGCTTGCTTAGATTGGCACAATGCAGTTAATTTAGGTTATAAAGAAGCCTTAGAGAGAATAACAAAAAATTGCAATTAAAGTTTTTTAATTATCTCATAAACAGGATTTAATTGTTTAAATTTTTCACTTTTAGGTAATTCTTTATAAATAGCATACATTGTCGATCCGCTACCAGACATAGATGCATATATTGCTCCTTCTTCATATAATTCTTTTTTAAGATCCGAAAGAATTGCGTGTTTTTTAAATACTGAATGTTCAAAGTCGTTTTTTAAATTTTCTTTCCAGGAAGAAATATCAGAATTAATAATTTCTGTGATTGTTTTTTCATGTTGTTGAAATTCAATCCCATTGTATGCATCTGGAGTCGAAATATGTATTCCAATATTTACTATTTTGATGTAATATCCATTCAAATTTAAATGGATAGGTGTTAACTTTTCTCCTCTACCTTTTGCTATTTGAGATCCTGCATTAACAAAAAATGCACAATCGCTTCCTAAAAGTGACGCATATTCTTCAAGAGTACTATTCGATAAATTTAGCTTAAATATAGTATTTAACATTTTTAGAACATAAGTACCATCTGATGAACCACCGCCCAATCCTCCACCCATCGGAATTTGCTTATGAAGATGCATTTTAATATTTGGAATATCGTGCTTGTTTTGTATGATGTTGAATGCCTTAATACACAAGTTGTTTTGACTATCACCCGGAATTTCCATTCCAGATGAACTAAATTCAAATTTTGTTGAAGGGATTATTTCTAATATATCATAAAGTGGAACTTCAAACATACATGTATCAAGTTCGTGAAAGCCATCAGTTCTCTTATGAAGGATATGTAAACCGAGGTTAATTTTACAAGAAGGGTATAATATCATAAAGAGAATTCATTAGGTTAGCACAAATTTTGTAATTTTACATCCACAAATTTAATATTATGTCAATATATTTAGATTTTGAGGAGCCAATAAAAGCATTGGAAGAACAAATTGAGCAAACCAAGCAAATTGGTTTAACAACCGAAATTGATATGACAGACAAGATCAATGTACTGCAATTAAAGTTGGAAGAAAAGACAAAAGAAATTTTTTCTAATCTTACTCCTTGGCAACGTGTACAATTGTCTCGTCACCCTGATAGACCATATACTTTAGCTTATATCAATGCTATTTCTAACGGAACATTTCAAGAATTGCATGGGGATCGTTCTGTAAAAGATGATAAAGCAATGGTAGGTGGTTTTGGATTGTTAGATGGTAAATCAGTGATGTTTATTGGACAACAAAAGGGAATCAATACAAAGATGAGACAATACCGTAATTTTGGTATGGCAAATCCTGAAGGTTACAGAAAAGCATTGAGATTGATGAAATTGGCCGAAAAATTTAATAAGCCAATTGTTACTATTATTGATACTCCTGGGGCTTTTCCTGGATTAGAGGCTGAAGAAAGAGGTCAAGGTGAGGCGATCGCGCGTAACATATATGAAATGATGCGTCTAAAAGTTCCTGTTATTTGTATCATTATTGGTGAAGGTGCATCGGGTGGGGCTTTAGGAATTGGTGTTGGAGATAAAGTGGTGATGTTAGAAAATACTTGGTATTCTGTTATTTCTCCTGAATCTTGTTCTTCTATTTTATGGAGATCGTGGGATTATAAAGAAAAAGCTGCAGAAGCATTAAAACTCACTTCTACTGACATGAAAAATTTAAATCTTGTTGATGACGTCTTAAATGAGCCTATAAATGGTGCTCATAGAAGTCAGGATGAAATGTTTGAGACTGTTAAGCAATATATCAAATCAACAATTTCTGATTTAGAAAAAATAAATCCTACAGAGAGAATAAATCAACGTATAGATAAATTCTGTGCAATGGGGGTTTGGAATTAGTTTTAATCTTATATAAAACAAAAATGGCTGTTGAATTTCAACAGCCATTTTTGTTTTATAGTGTTTGTGTTACTTTAGTGTAAAACTATCTGATCCGATAGTTTGTCCATCACAAATAATTTTAATTTTATAATTTCCTTTGACTGCTTCTCCTTCTTTTAAGTCATAATAAATAGTTACGTCAAGGTTTTCATTATTGTAATCAACATCTTTTTTGTCAGAGTAAGGTATATTGCCAGAGTCAGTATTAACTACATAATTCTCTTTTCCTTGAAGAATTCTTCCATCTGGTGTAGTAATTTGTAAATAAACACGTCTATTTCCAGCTTTTGCTAAAGAATTTGCTGAAATAGTAAATGCTGATTTCAACTGAATAGCACTTTTTGCTTTATTAGTAGGCTCTGTCGTATTGTTAAGTTTCATTCTTAATGCACCTGAATTAAATCCTAATGCCTGAAGTTTGGATCCTTTTTTAACTAACGTAGCACTTTCTTCTGCTTGTGCACGGTATTGATCACGTTCTGTGGAAGTAACATTTAATTCTTGTGTTTTTGTTTCTAAATCAGTAGACAATTTCACATTCATCGTGTTCAATGAGTCAATTTGTTTTACATACCCTTTCATAATGTTACGCAACGTTTCATTTTCTTTTTTCAACGTATAAATCTGTTGCGCACTTAGTTTTTTACCACTATTTAATTGGTTTATTAATGTTTGAATTTTAGTTTTTTGTTCTTGTACTTGTATGGCTTGTGTAGAATCTTTTACTTTTAATGCGTCATAGGTATTAAGCATCTGTTGAAAATCTGATTTTAAATCATGACTTAAATTTCCAACATAACCAGACATCATATCATTCATACCTGCCATATCTGCTTCAAGTACTTTGTTAGCATTTGAACAAGTATTTAATTCCTTGTTTTTCTTTGAAATAGAAAAAGCTAAATATGCTAATATTGCTAATAATACTATAATTAATAACAATAATACTCCATTACTTTTTGGTTTTGTTGTTTCTTGAATTTCTGACATAAATCTAAATTTAGATAGCAAAAATATAAATTTGATTCGTAGAATGATACAATGAAAAGTTAAGTAGTAAACAAATTATTTTTAATTAATCTGTATAAGTACTAATGTATTTCCCCAAATAAAAAACTGCTACATTTGTATATAAGTAATTCAACATTAAAATTAAAAACATGCAAGTAGATGAAATAATTGAATCAGCATTATTAGAGGATATAGGTGATGGAGATCATTCAAGTTTGGCATGTGTACCTGAAGATGCAAATGGTAAAGCTACTTTATTAGTTAAAGATGATGGAATTCTTGCAGGAGTAGATTTAGCTATTCGAATATTTAAAAAGTATGATCCTTCTTTAACAATTGATGTTCAAATTATTGATGGTACTCCTGTAAAAAAAGGAGATGTTGCTTTTATAATTTCTGGTTCTTCGCGTTCTATTTTAGCAACTGAAAGGCTAGTCCTGAACTTTATGCAACGCATGAGTGGGATTGCCACACAAACAAATAAAATAGTTTCTTTATTGGAAGGAACAAACACAAGACTTTTAGATACGCGTAAAACAACACCTTGTATTCGTTACATGGAAAAATGGGCTGTTCGTATTGGTGGTGGTGAAAATCATCGATTTGCGTTATACGATATGATTATGTTGAAAGACAATCACATTGATTATGCAGGAGGAATTAAACCAGCGATAGAACGAACGCAAGCGTATTTAAAGGAATCGGGTAAAAATTTAAAGGTTGAAATTGAAGTAAGAAATTTTGATGAATTAAATCAAGTTTTGGAAATTGGTGGAGTAGATAGAATAATGTTAGATAATTTCTCAGTGGAACAATTAGAAGAAGCTTTGAAATTAATACCTTCTCATTATGAAACCGAAGCATCCGGTGGAATTACTATTGAGACGATAAGAGATTATGCTGAAACCGGGGTAGATTTTATTTCTGTAGGGGCTTTAACTCATAGTTTTAAGAGTTTGGATTTAAGCTTGAAAGCTGACTTTGATAAGTAAGGTGTAAAAACCTTACTTCAATTTTTCGTTGTTTTTGTGTCTTTCTGAATCTCGACCTGTTTTTTTATCTAAATTTTTTTGTAGTGCTTCTTCCAAATCTACACCAGTTTGATTGGCTAGACAAATTAACACAAAAAGTACATCTGCAAGTTCGTCGCCTAAATCTTTGTTTTTATCGCTTTCTTTTTCAGATTGTTCACCATAACGTCGTGCTATAATACGAGCAACTTCACCTACTTCTTCAGTAAGCATTGCCATATTAGTTAATTCATTAAAATAACGAACACCTACCGTTTTTATCCAATTATCTACTATTTGTTGCGCTTCTTTGATTTCCATTATTCTTTATTTTTAGAGTCGATAATTATGGTTACAGGTCCATCATTTGTAAGGGATACTTTCATATCTGCACCAAATATGCCCGTGCTCACTGAAATTCCAAAACCCTTTAAAGATTCAATAAATTTCTCGTATAAAGGGATGGCTATTTCTGGTTTGGCAGATTGGATAAAACTCGGCCTATTTCCTTTTTTTATAGATGCAAAAAGAGTGAATTGACTAATTAAAAGTATTTCTCCTTTAATATCCAAAATTGATAAATTCATTTTTCCTTCTTCATCGCTGAAAACACGCAAATTCGTGATTTTTTGAGTTAGCCATTCGATGTCTTCGTTTGTATCTTCATGACCAATACCTAATAAAATCATGAACCCGGTATTTATTTTACCTTCAATAGCATCGTTGAAGGATACGGAAGCTTGACTTACACGTTGAATAACAACTCGCATGAGATTTATTTAAAATTCTTTTTTTCGGTGAATCTCACTTTCGTCTTCTGTCATTAGTTGAACATAGGTATGATAACGGGAAGGAGAAATCGTGTTTTCTTCTACTGCATCTTTAATAGCGCAATGAGGTTCGTTTAAGTGTTGACAGTTGTGGTATTTACATGCTCCCAATAAATCTCGCATTTCAGGGAAATAATGGGAAATTACTTCTTTCTCTAATCCAGTAATGCCAAATGCCCTGATCCCAGGTGTATCGATGATATAACCACCAGATTCCAGTTCATGCATTTCAGCAAAAGTAGTAGTATGTTGTCCTTGTTGGTGGTATTCAGATATTTCCCCCGTTCTAAGTGCTAAATTTGGATCTAAACGATTTATTAATGTTGATTTTCCAACACCACTATGACCAGAAATCATTACATGTTTACCAGTAATTTCATTTTTTAAAAATTCGATATTTTCTGAATTTTCAGCACTTATTTTATGACAATTATAACCGATCGTTTTGTACATATCCATCAGAGCATCCGTATAAAATAAGTCATCTTCCGAATAGGTATCTATTTTATTAAATAAAATGGTCACAGGAATGCGAAAGGATTCAGCTGAAACCAAAAAACGATCTATGAATGCTAAATGGGTAACAGGAGATTTTAATGTAACCATCAAATAAGCCATATCTATATTGGCTGCTAATATCTGAGATTCTTTACTAAGGTTCGTAGATTTTCGAACAATGTAATTTTTTCGTTCATTAACAGATACAATGACACCTTTTCCTTCTTTATCTAGTTCGTCGTTAACAATTACATTATCACCAACAGAAATAGGGTTCGTAGTACGTAAGCCGTCTAAACGAATTTTTCCACGTACACGACATTCTACGATTCCATGTTCTTCTATGGAAACTAAATACCATTTTCCAGTTGATTTTATGACTTTACCAAGCAATGATTTCAAATTTAGAATACGAAATTAACGAATATTTGGGAGAGCAGGTCATATATAGAGAAGTGATTCATCAAGTTTTCATTATCTTCGTAAAAAAATCATACTATGTCTATTGAGGTTAAAAATCTTTTCAAATTTTATGGCGAACAAGCGGCTGTAAATGATATCTCATTTTCGATAAAAAAAGGAGAAATTGTTGGTTTTTTAGGTCCAAACGGGGCAGGGAAATCAACTACTATGAAGATTTTAACCGGTTATATGCCAGCAACATCGGGAGAGGTTAGGATTTGTGGAGAAGAGGTGGATGTTGATTCAAAAGAAACAAAAAAGAAAATCGGATACCTTCCTGAAAATAATCCGCTTTACTTAGATATGTATGTGCGCGAATATTTGGAATTTGTCGGGAAGATTTACAAAGTTCCAAATCTAAAACAACGTATTGATGAAATGATTCAACAAGTCGGTTTAGAAGTAGAGCAAAACAAGAAAATTGGGATGCTTTCGAAAGGGTATCGTCAGCGAGTTGGTTTAGCTCAAGCCATTATTCACGATCCAGAGGTGTTGATTTTAGATGAACCAACTACTGGGTTGGATCCTAATCAATTGGTAGAAATTCGTGAGTTGATAAAAAATATTGGAAAATCAAAAACAGTAATGCTTTCTACACATATTATGCAAGAAGTAGAAGCTATCTGTGATCGCGTTATCATTATCAAATCAGGAAAGATCGTTGCCGATAATAGCGCTTCTGAATTGCAATACGAAGAGAATAAGCAAGTGGTTTATGTTGAATTCGAAGGAGATTTAAATAAAAACCAGCTTAAAAAAGAAACAGGGATTTCCAATGTAAAAAATGTTGGAGAAAATGCTTGGTTGATTGAGTCTTCTGCTAACCTTGACTTAAGAAAAGTTATCGCCCAATTTGCTCAAAAACATAATTTATTGGTGTTAACACTTCGTAAAGAAGAGAAAACGTTAGAAGAGGTGTTTAAAGAGTTGACGAAGTAAGAATTTGAAGATTTGAAAATGTGTTGATTTGAAGATTTGAAAATTCTATACTTAATTCTTTTTTTTACGTTTATTTCATCGAATGTATTTTCGATAGAGTCTGAAACTCATTTTTGGTATAATCATGGCTATTTTACCAATTCCATTAATTCATTAAGAAAAGAACTCAGAGAATCAAGTTCATATTCTAAAAAATCAAGAATCTATTATGATATTGCCTATAGTTTTTATGGAATGTATTTTGTTGAGGATTACAAAAAGCAATTAGATAGTGCTAATTATTTTGCATCCAAAAAAAGAGATTTTTCAATTGAAGATAAGGTAGAGTATGCAATCGGGTTGATGAGATACTACAATTATGAAGTTAAACCAATTAGATCAATTGCTATATTCAATAAAGTTTATCCTGAATTTCATAAAAAGGATCCTTCAAGAACATCTAAATTATGGATTAAACTCTATCAAAATTTAGCGAATGCTCATCGAAATATGAATTTGGATTTTTCTGTATTGAATACAGATTTTGATAGTGCATACCTGTTACTACAAAAACACCATTTACAAAATACGATGTATGAGATAGATTATTGTAGGTCAAGAGGCAATGTGAATTTAGATAGAGTGAATCTAACTTCAAATGATTTGTATTATGAGCAATCAATTTTCTATTTTTCAAAGGCAATTCATATTTTAAAAAATAAAAAACGTTTGAATTTGCCTGCTATTTCGAGTTTTTACAATTTACTTGGATTAGTAAGTTATATGAAGGGAGAGTTAGAGGTATCCAATACTTATTTCGACAGCGCTTACGCAACACTATTAAAAATAAAAAATTACAATGATAAAGATTTTCAAGGGGTTAGTTTAAATACATTCAATCTGAGTACGCTGACTAAAAATTTGCTGTTTAAAAAAACAAGAAACTTTCAATTGATAAAAGATCAATTGAAAAAAATAAAATCAGTGATAGAAAAGTATGAAACTTATTCAAAAAAAAATGTAGACATTGATTTACTTGTTTTTACTGATATGTATGGTTATTCGCCCTATAATGCAATTGTTTCATGTTATAATAATCTTTATTTCGAATCAAAAAACAAGAAATATTTAGATTCTTCCTTTTATTATTCAGAATTAAATAGAACGCAATGGGTAAAGAAATTAATTTCATATCAATCTTTTTACAAAAAACTCAATCATTTTTATTCTCAAAATTATGTTTTGGTACAATATGGAGAATATGGTATTGTACATGATAAATATGCTTACGTATTGGTAAAAAGCAAATCAAGTACAAATTTTATAAGTCTTGGTAAAATCAATGATTTAAATTTAGAAAAATTAAATTTTGAGAATTGGGATAGTACAAGTTACGATAAAAGTCTTGAAGTTTATCAGCGCTTTTTTAAGCCCATTGAAAAGTATATTCTTAAAAACACAACTAAAGTTTTAATAACTAAAAGTGCATTTTTGGATAAGGTAGCTATAGAAAGTTTAGTCACCAAAGCAGTTAAAAAAAATCATAAAATTCCTTTCTTGATTTATAAGTTTCCCGTTTTTACACAACCATCTTTTCGAATATATTCAATTAGTTCCAATGATCTTGTACAATCTGTAAGCACCATTTTTCCAAATTATAAAGGGATCGAAAATGTCAGTAAGATTCATTTTACAAAAGATGAGTTTCTACTTTGGATAAAAAAGAATAATCTTAATAAAACATCTTATGTATCTAAAAGTGGTGATATGTTAATGATTGCTGCGCATGGATTTCCTGGAAATCATCGTGTAGATAATGCATATATCGATAAAGGTGTTCAACAACTTTCTATAAAAAGTATTTGTAAACGGAATACTAAAAACAAACATACGGTGTTAGCTGTATGTGATGGTGGGAGTGGTCAGACTATAAGCTCTGGTTCTTCTTTTTCTATTGCGTCAGCGTTTTTATTTTCAGGTTCTAAATCATGCGTCTATTCTGAATGGAAATTAGAGGATCAAGTTGGTGCTATTTTATTCAATAATTATCTGAATAGATTGGCAAACGGGGAGCAAAAAGATTGGGCGTTAAGAAATGCTAAGTTAGATTATCTTCAATCCCTAGGAAATGAAGATGGTTCAAACCCCGTATATTGGTCTGGACTTCAAGTAATGGGGGATGTTTCACCCCTTACTTTTGAAAATGACTTGAATTTAGTATGGAAAATAATAATTGCTTCAATATTAATTGTTTCTCTCGTAATTTTCTTGAGATTAAAAATAAAGAAGTAATTTAAATCAAAATTCGTTATTTAATATTTCTTTTGCTTTTGAGCTAAAAATGCCATTTTCTTTTTCAATTCTAATTAATAATTTTTTTGCTTTGTTTTTATCGATACTCAAATAACAAATTGCGCTTAACCACTCTTTTTTTTCTGTGTATGCGCTTGTCTTCGTGTTAATTTGAGAGAAAAAGCGATTTGCTTTTGATGGCGTGTTTAATTCCAAATAGATGACACCTAAATAATATAGAATGGTGTCATTTGTTTTGTTTTCTCGATACAAAGACAAGCCTTTTTCTAAAGCCTTGTTATATTTTTTGTCTTTGTAATCGATCATCCAATTGTCTAATTCACTTTTATTAATAGACATAAAAACGGGTAATCCCAGATCTGGAGTTACGTAGGTTTTATAATAGTTTTTAGACTCTTTTTCGTACATAAAATAACCACCGCCAATTCCGATGATTATAATCAATATTGCTGCATATTTGATCCAGTTGAATGTTTCTTTTTTTCTTTTTATTTGTGTGATTTTTTTCTTAGAATTATTTAAATAGCGTTTGATTTTTTGACAATCTCCTTCATAAAAGTCATACAGTTCAATAAATCCTTGTATTTCTTCAGAAGTGGTTGTACTTTGTTTTAATTCCTTTACCTTTTCTTTTAAAAAAGTTGGGTAATCTAATAATTGTATAAGTTCTCCTATAGCTGACATAACACTACTAAAATTAAGTTTTTCCAGATATAAATCAGTTTCTTACGAGAAGCACTTAATTTATTACGAATTGTTTTTTCGGTGTAATTTTTTTGTTCTGCAATTTCTTCATTTTTAAAACCTGCCAAATGTAATTCTATTAAATGTTTTTCGTCATTAGGTAGAGCATCAATACATAATTTTAAATGTTCTAAATCCAAAATTAAATCTTGATTTTCTTGTTGAAATATTGGTTCTTTCTGAAGTATGCGAAGTCTATTTTGATGCATTCGAATATGGTCTATCGCTCTACATTTAATGATGGTCGAAAGAAAAGCCTTTATGTCCCGTATTTGACTCCATTTTGATTGTCTTGTATTTAGATCTGTTTCAAGTAGACTTACAAATAATTCACTCGTAATGTCTTGAGCTATTTCGGGGTTCTTGACATATTTGATCGCAATGAATAACAAAGGTTGAAATAAAGGTTCATAGACGAATGATAGTGCATCATTTTCTCCGTTAATGAATTTTTCCCAATGTTTTTCAACCATTTTCAGATATTCTTTTTCGCAAAGGTAGAAAAAAAACAGTGTCTCATTTTTCAAAATTTGAGCATATAATTCAAACTGAATTAATATTTCACCTTGTTGATTTTAATTTGCAATAAATTGAAATGGGATTGATTTATTGAGTTTTAGAATGAACTGCATTTTTTTAAGGACAAATGTCAGGGATGAACGACTTTCAATAAAATAGCGTTAGTATGAATATTAAAAAAATAAAGCATTTTATTTATTTGGTTCAAAAAGAGCGTACAGGGAATCCTGTTGAAGTTGCAAAGCGTATAGCTGTATCAGAACGTATGATTTATAATTATGTATCTATTTTAAAAAATGATTTTAATGCTCCAATTGATTACAATCGTTACAAACAATCATACTGTTTTTTAGAAGAAGGTAGTTTGATTTGGGAATGGGAAAAAAATTAAACAGCAATCTATGATTATTAAAATTCAGCAATTGATTGAAGATATACATGCAGGAAATACAGGTTCGCCCAATGAAATCGCTATCAAACTAGGAGTCTCTGAACGAATGGTTTTTAAGTATATTGATATTATTAGAACTGAGTTTAAAGCACCTGTAAAATACAATCGCATATCTAAAACCTACTTTTTTGAAACTTCCGGTAACTTGGATTTACGTTGGCAAAAAAAAATAAAATGATTATAAGTTATTTATTCATCCTAATTATAAACAAACTTCAAACTGAACTAATATTTCAGGTTGATGCATTTATTTTGAGAAATAGCGGATTCCGAAAAGCTTACGAGTAGGAGAATAAAAAATAATAGATATGAAAAAACAATACTTTGCTTTTCTGAAAAGACCAAGAGCAATATCGTATTTAAAAATTCTTTTTTTAAATTATCTCATTTTGGGATGCATACCAGCGTATAGTTTTGCTCAAATCATGTTTGTAAAACGTACAAACGGAACAATCGTTGAATACCAATTAAGTACAATTAACAAGATGACTTACCTAGATAATAAGGTAGTAATCAAACAAACAAATAATGTGGTTGATAGCTATGATTTGAATCAAGTAAATCAAATCAATTTTAAAGGGTTTGTGGCTGGTTTAAATGATGAAATCATCGAAAATAATACGTTGGTTGTTTTTCCAAACCCAGCGAGTGGACCAGTTGAAATTGATTATCAAGTGAATGTGATGTCTCCTGTAAAATTGGAAGTCTTAGATATGAATGGAAAGTTTGTGACTATAGTTGTAGATGGGGTAATGAATCCTGGAAACTATAAAACCAAATGGGATCTTTCAGATAGTAAAGGAAAACAAGTAGTATCAGGAAGCTATATGGTGCGATTCAGCCAGGAATCAAATTCAATATCTAAAGTAATTGTCATTCAAAAATAAGTAGATTATGAAAAATTTAATTTTAATCGCCTTTGTAATTCTAACTTCTGTTTGTTTTGGTCAAACAGAGATGAAAATTTATAAAAAAAATGGTCAAGTGGAATCTGTTCCCATTACGCAAATAGATAGTGTTAAGTATTCTACATCATCACCTACCATGATGAATGTGCACAAAAACAATAATCCAGCTATTTTGTCGATATCGATTAATGACATTGATAGTGTTAAATATTTATCGAATAACACATCTTCAAAAATTGAATGTGATTCAACATTTATTTTGAATATCACTTCGGGTTTACAGGGGTCACTGATTGCCGAAGAACCAATAGGTATAGTTGATACTGTTTTAATTGGGTTCAAAAAAAATGGAGTTATTTCCAGTGATTATAAGAATTTCGTAATTTCTTCAATCGGAGTAACAGGTTTGTCATTATCTTTTTTTCAAGAATTTTCATCTAATGGAAATACTTACGTATTGTATTCAGCTAAAGGTACTCCTAAAGGAGTTGGTTCAGGTAGTTTTGAGATTGATTTAGGTAATAATAAATCATGTAGTTTAAATTTTAAAACAACTAAAAAAATAGAATATGTTCAAGATGCTTCAGGCAATGTATACAGTGCTGTTGAAATAGGTGATCAAGTATGGTTATCACGAAACTTAGTGACTACAAAGTATAGAGATTATTCAGGAATAAATAACGTTACAGATAATACCGAATGGGGTTCAAATATGAATAATTCCCCTTCGAAATATGGTGCATATGTTATATATGACAACTCTAATAAGAATTTAAAATATGGTTTATTGTATAATTTTGAAGCTGCAGGACGTGCATGTCCAACTGGTTGGCATCTTCCTTCAAAAGATGAATGGTTAGTTTTAATTTCTTATTTGGGCGGTGATGGTGAAGCAGGTGGTAAGCTTAAAGAACAAGGAACAACAAATTGGAATAGTCCGAATGTAGCATCAAATTCTTCATTGTTTTCGGCACTTCCAGGTGGCCGACGTTCAGGATTAGGTGGAATTTTCGATGGTCTTGGTACGAATGGTTTTTGGTGGACTTCAACAACAAGTAATTCAGGCTCACTAGCAACAGTGTTTAGTCTAGGTAATGCTACGGATAGAATAACTTGGTACGATTCTCCTATTAATAAAGGTCACTCTGTGCGATGTATTAAAGATAAATAGAATTTTATTAATATGATAAATTACAAATTTGATATACTTTATGGGATTAATAATTCCTTTGTCAATAATTGTAAACAGTTAATTTTTTGATTTTCATTTTTTAAATTAACAATTAAATCCTGCGCCAATAGGTTGCAGGATTTTTTTTGATAAACTTTCTAAACTCAATAATTAGATAATTATCAACAATAATCGACAAGTTTACGAATTCAATAAATTATTTCACTTATAAATGAAAGTTATTTATTTTGAGTATTTAGTTTCATTTATACATTAAACTTTATTTTATAGTTAATTTTCCAGTATTAACCAAGTATTTGATTTCAACTCATTTTCCATTTTAATATTTAAAAGTGTATTTTTACTTTATGGAGAGAAACGCTGGTATACGTCTTAATAAATTTATCGCAGAAAGCGGTATGTGTTCGCGTCGCGAGGCAGATAAGTTTATTGAAAAGGGAGCTGTGATGATTAATGGTCGTAGGGCTGCTATAGGAGATGTTGTTCGACCTAAAGACAAGGTTTCTGTGAATGGACATAAATTAGAACCGCTTTCTGCAGAAGATAAGATATATATTGCTTTCAATAAGCCGGTTGGCGTCACTTGTACAACTGAGGATTCTACCAAAGGAAATATCGTTGATTGTGTGAATCATGCTACTCGTGTGTTTAACATTGGTCGTTTGGATAAAGATTCTCAAGGATTGATTTTTCTTACGAATGATGGTGATATAGTCAATAAAATATTACGTGCTGAAAACGCGCATGAAAAGGAGTATTTGGTAACGGTGGATAAACCAATAACCGAGAAGTTCATTTCATCCATGGCAACTGGTGTTCCAATCTTAGGCCAAGTAACCAAAAAGTGTAAAGTTAATCAAGAGAGCACCTTGGTCTTTAGGATAACGCTTATTCAAGGATTGAATCGTCAAATTAGACGTATGTGTGAATATTTTGGTTACGAAGTTCGAAAGTTAGAACGTGTACGTATCATGAATGTCTCCTTGACTGGTATTCCGTTGGGTGAATGGCGTGATTTGACAGAAAAAGAGCTTGATGGAATTTTTGCCATGATTGAAAAATCTTCATCTGAAACTGAAAAATCAAAACCTAAACCGAAGCAACAAACTCCTAAACCAAAATCTACAACTTCCAGTTTTAAACCTAAAACTAAAAGTTCAGGAAGTAGGCCAAGTTTATTTGGAAAAGGAAAACCAAAAGTATCTGGAGGAAGAGGCAAAAAGAGGTGATTATCTTTAAATAATTTAAAAGCTACTTTTCATTAACCATTCAAAAGCAGGAATTACTTTGATTTTTCCTGATGAGGTTTCGATAATTTCTCTTTCATCAATTGTAATAATTAGGCTTTCAATTATTTCTAATGATTTCATCGCCGATTCAAGTGCTTTTATTTCTCTTTTTCTAGTTTCGGGGTCTGAGATTGTATAAGATACTTGTATCAACAAATTTTCTTCAGGTACATAAAAATCTATTTCTAATTTACTTTTTAAGAAATAAGGACTAAATCCTCTTCTTCTAAGTTCAATGTATATTTGATTTTCTAATAATTTTGTATCTTGGTCATTTAAAAACAACATCAGTATTCCAGTATCCAAAAAATAGTATTTTTTATTGGTCTCTTTTTCTACAAACTTGCTGTAATAATTACTAATAGGTGCTATTAAAAAGGAAGACTCTAAATAATTCAGGTAGTCAAATAAGGTGTTACTTCCGATATTTATTCCTGTTGATTTGATTAAGTTTTTAATTCGATTTACAGAGGTTTCGTTGTTTACGCTTTCTGCAAGTTTTTTGATTAAGAACTTTAATAAATTCGGATTTGATATTTTATATCGAGCAATTAAATCTCCATAAAATAGTTTCTGATACACAGAGGATAAATAATCTCTTTTGTTTTCTAGATTCAATAGTTCAGGAAAACCTCCAAATTCTAAATATATTAAGTATTGTTTTTTTAATTCGATGCGTTCATCGGAATAAAGTGCATTGGAAGAAAATATCTTTTTCTGAAAAGAAAGAAATTCATTAAATGAAAGCGGTAAAATTTCTTTGTTGATGTAGCGACCTCCCAAGGTACTTGCAATTTCACTACTCAACATATCAGCATTACTTCCTGTAATATATACTCGGTATCCATCATCTGCTAAACGTCGAGCAAATTTTTGCCAGTGTTCAATGTTTTGAATTTCATCTAAAAATAGAATAGGTTGTAAATCATATAATTCTTTGTATGCTAGTAATATTTCATTAAATTGAAGGTGGTTCATACCAATCAGACGTTCGTCTTCAAAATTGATAAATAATATGTTGTCAACATTATTTTTTTTTATCAATGATTGAATGATTTGGTATAAGTAGTAGGTTTTACCCGCACGTCTTAATCCTGTAAATACGTAGTTTGCATTTATTTCCAAATCTACTTTTCGTACATGTAGATCTATTTTTCGTAACCAATCTTGGCGTTGAACAATGATTTGTTTGAATATTTCTCTCATGTGGTACATTTTTAGACTTTAAATGTACGAATTTATCTTTTATAAAAGATATTTTTGCTTATTTATATCTTTTATAAAAGATAAAATTTGGTGTTTTTTATCTTTTGTAGAAGATATTTTTGTTGCTTTTTGTCTCTTTAGAAAGATGAAAAGTGTTATTTCTGTAAAGTTACTCTTCGTGTAAAACGTTCAATTGAATCTGTTCCAACTGCTGTAAATCTACTGTCGGACGAAGAAGGGAAGGGGCCTCCATGTTGCATGGCAGGATCAACTTCAACACCTGTTGGTACGCCATTAAAAATAATTCTTCCTGCTTTTTGTTGACATATAAATAAAAAGTATTGGTCTAATTTTTCAGTCTCTGTAAAAATTGAGATGGTAAGTTGACCTTCAGTTTTTAGAATAAAATCTGTTAGTTGTTCTTCTTGATTGTATCGTATGATAAAACTATGTGGTCCAAATACCTCTTGATGAAATACTTCATTTGAAAGATAGGTTTCGATGTCCATTTCAGATAATATTCCTCTACCTTGATTTTCAAGAGATGATTCTTTCGTTGAAACGATTTGTTTTACACCAGTTTGATCTTTAATAAGTGAAGTTAGTTGTTGAAAGTTGTGCCAAATATTTTGGTGAAGCATCGATTCGATTTCTTGCTCATGAAGTAAGTTTGATAGCAATGAGATCAATAAGTCTCCATTTTCGTTTTTCGGAATAAACAACAC
>CANHVK010000026.1 GCA_947464135.1 Flavobacteriia bacterium
AACTTAAATTTTTGTAAATCAAAAGATTAATGGAATTTACCATAAATACAAGTCACCCACATCAATCCTCCCTCAAGGTAGGAAACCTGAAAATCTACATATTAGTTAAATAAGAATCAATGTTAGATTAATTAACTAACTAAAATTTCACAAAAAAAGGGACATTGTTTCCAATATCCCTTTTCAGTATTTTAAGTAGTTAAATTATAATTTCCCTAATTCCTCCTTTGCAATTGCAGAAATAATTTTCCCATCTGCTTTTCCTGCAAGTTTTCCAGAAAGCAATCCCATAATTTTCCCTATCTCTTGTGGAGACTTTGCACCAGTCGATGAGATAGCTGCTAACACTTCAGATCGCACTTCATCTTCAGTCATCATTTTAGGCAAATATGTTTCTAAAACTTGCGCTTGAAATAATTCTTCTTCAGCTAAATCTTCTCTGTTTTGTTCTTTGTATAAGTTGTATGTTTCCATACGTTGCTTATGTAATTTCATCACAATTTTTATACCTGCTTCATCCGAAATTTCAGCTCCAGAACCAGAAGTAGCTTCAAGTAATAATTTAGATTTAATATCTCTTAAAGCGGCTAATTTTTCTTTTTCTTTAGCAAGCATTGCTGCTTTTATATCAGCATTAATTTGTTCTGCAAAACTCATATCAATCTACGTTATCGTGTAAAAAAGAATTATTACTTCTTAAGTTATTTTCACCATTACCAGAAACTCCAAAACGAGAATTATTATTTTCAACACTAGGTTTTGAATTATCTAATTGAATATTTCTTCTCATAAATGCTGGTTCTTTTTCAAGCTCAGATAACCCATCAGCTTTTTTTAACTTTTGAGTATACGCTTGAATTCTTTGCATTCTTTCAGCATTCAATTTTATTTGTTCCTCTTGCGATGGAGCAGATTTTACATTTCTTGTTGTAGCTTGCTCTAAATTATAAACATCATCCGAATCAAGTTGATGAACTATTTTTTCAGGTTCATTAACAGGCTTTATTTCTGTTTGAACTTCACTTGTAGGAGTTTGAATTTCCCAAACTAATTCAGGATTTTTTACATCTTGAATCGGTTCTATTTTTTTTGGTTCTTCAATAACAGTTTTTGTTTGAACTTGATCTATATTATTTAAAGGCTGTTGAGATACATTGATTTCTTCTTTCTTTAAATAAGGTTCTGATTGATTCGTTGTATTTAAAATATTATTAACAGATGTCTTTTCAGTTGGATTTTGTAAAGGTTGTGTGAACTCTTTTTTAGCTTCTGGTTCAAGCGGTAAAACTACTTTTTCAGGAGCGCGATCAACTCCGGTAAGAGGAGATGTTTTAAATCCTGTTGCAATTAATGTTACACATAATTTATCACCTAATGACGGATCATAACCATGACCCCAGATCACATCAGCTGTAGAACCTGCTTCATCTTGAATATAATCAGTGATTTGAGTGATCTCGTCCATTAACACTTCTTTATCACCATATGTAATGTTTAACAATACATATTTAGCTCCAAAAATATTGTTATCATTTAAAAGAGGCGAATTCATCGCTTCTTGCACACATCTGATTGCTCTTTCTTCACCATCTACTGCAGCAGAACCCATGATTGCAACTCCAGAATCTTTCATTACTGTATAAACATCATTAAAATCGACGTTTACAGAACCTGTTACTGAAATTAATTCAGCAATTCCTTTTGCAGCAACAGTTAACACATCATCAGCTTTAGAGAAAGCATTATTGATAGTAAGATTACCTGTTAATTCTCGCAACTTCTCATTATTAATTACTAATAAAGTATCAACATTTCGTCTCATTTCCTCCAACCCATCTTCTGCTTGTTGTCTACGTTTACGTCCTTCAAATCCGAAAGGTACAGTTACAATACCAACTGTTAAAATACCTAATTCACGAGCAATACCGGCAATTACAGGTGCTGCACCAGTTCCGGTTCCACCTCCCATACCTGCAGTAACAAACACCATTTTAGTTTGTTTCCCAAGTAAATCACGGATTTCATCTATGTTTTCAATTGCTGCATTTCTTCCAACCTCAGGAATAGCACCTGCGCCATTTCCTTCGGTCAACGAAGTACCTAATTGAATTCTAAAAGGAACTTCAGAAACATCTAATGCTTGTTTGTCTGTATTACAAACAACAAAATCAACGCCTTTAATCCCTAATTTATACATGTGGTTCACAGCGTTGCTACCCCCCCCACCAACACCAATAACTTTAATAATTGATGAAATATTTTTTGGTAATTCGAATTCCATACTCATGTCTTTTATGTTTTGGCTCATTTCTTTTCTATTGTGAATGTATCAATTATTATTCTTCTTCTTTCAAAAAGTCTTCTGCTCTTTTTAAAATTGATTGAAAGAAACTTCCTCTTTTTTCAGTTCCTTGATTTACTTTCTTTTCTTTTTTTGAAATAGTATCATTACCCGATTTAGTGTCATTTGTTGAAGCCAAAGATTTATTCTTTCTCTTTAAATCATCAAACCCTTTCAATACCAAACCAATACCGGTAGAATACATAGGACTTGTTAGATTATCAATTGTGTTTGCACTTGATAAATGTTCTGTAGGATAACCTATTCTTGTATCCATACCAGTCATATATTCAAACAATTGAGTTAAGTGTTTTAATTGAGCTCCACCACCAGTAACTACTATTCCCCCAATCAAACGTTTATCATATCCTGAGTTTTTAATCTCATAATAAACGTGATCTATTATCTCTTCCATTCTTGCTTGTATAATACTAGCAAGATTTTTTAACGAAATTTCTTTAGGTTCTTTCCCTCTAATTCCAGGAATACATACCACTTCATTATCCATTGTTTCGCTAGCAAGTGCTGAACCATACTTCACTTTTAAAGCTTCAGCATGGCGCTTCATAATTGAACACCCTTCTTTGATGTCATCTGTAATTACATTACCACCAAAAGGAATAACTGCTGTATGACGAATAATACCTTCATGAAAGATTGCGATATCTGTAGTTCCACCACCAATGTCTACTAATACAACACCCATGTCCTTTTCATCTTCTGAAAGCACAGCATCTGCAGAAGCTAAAGGTTCTAAGATGGTATCAGCCACTTTTAAATCAGCTCTTTCTACACATCTGTAAATATTTTTTCCAGCAGAAACATGTCCTGTAATTGTATGGAAATTCGCTTCCAAACGCACACCATACATACCAATAGGATCTTTGATACCTTGTTCATTATCCACGATATACTCTTGCGGAAGAACATGGATAATTTCTTCTCCTGGTTCCATAGCAAGGCGATACATATCCTCAATTAAATTATCAATATCTAACTGAGAAATTTCAGCATCAGTATTCGTTCTTGTAAGCATTCCTCTGTGTTGGTAACTTTTAATGTGTTGACCAGCAATACCTACGTAAACTACTCGAATCAACAAATCTCCCTCTACACGTGATTGAGCTTCTTCAACTGCTAGTTTAATTGAATCAACTGTTTTGTCAATATTAGCAACAACTCCCCTGGAAACCCCAAGTGAATCGCTTTTACCCATTGATAAGATTTCAATCTTACCATGTTCATTCATCTTACCTACAAAACATGCAATTTTTGTAGTACCAATATCTAATCCAACGACAATTTGACTCATAACTAATTTACTTCATTTTTACTACAAACAACCTGATTTTCAAATGACAAATCAATACAATCATATTGATTCCATCCTTCATAAGGTATACCTTCCTTGTAAAAGTGTGCTAATTTACGAAATTTAACTTTAACTTCCTCATTAGAATTCGCACTTCCAAAAATTATTTTTTGACCACCTACTCTTGGTATAAGAACATATTTACCAGACTTTTCCAAATGAATTTGACCAATTTGAAAATTAAAAAATTTATTATTAATTACATAATGTGAAATTCTAAAAATATCATCTAAACAATAATTAGACTTGTATAGTGAATTTGATTCCAATTTATCTACTGTCATAAAAGACATTTTATCTCTAATATTTCCAGTAACCACAACAACCCGAGCAGTATATAAATAAGATGGTGAAATAGTATGACCAAGTTCATCTAAGTAAAAACTTTGACCATATTTATTAAATATTCTTGCTATTGGCCTACGAATTTCAACATCGATATTCCAATTTGTTCCAATACTTCTATAAACGTATACATTCAAAACTTCTGTCATCTTTTTTATGTACTGTTCTATTTTATTAATTTGTAAATTTTCAACTTTTTGTCCTTTAAAAATTAATCCTTTTCGATATAATCGGTTGAAAAGTTCTTTTTTAGTTAAAAACGCATTTTCTCCTTTTACTA
The DNA here is from genome assembly GCA_947464135.1 of Flavobacteriia bacterium. Lineage (GTDB taxonomy): Bacteria > Bacteroidota > Bacteroidia > Flavobacteriales_D > Crocinitomicaceae > CANHVK01. Next base: position 4,339 of record CANHVK010000026.1, read on the forward strand.
AAATATTAATTTCTGGATTTTTAACTACCGAATTGTTTTGATATTGGTTAGCAAAATACAAAATTGTAGTTACCAAAACTGATAGCAAAACGACTATTGATATTTTCATCCATTTCTTCATCCTAATTATCCTAAAAATTGTGTTTTCAATGGTTGAATTAACTTATCTATATCACCTGCACCAATCGTAATAAAAACTCCTTTTTTTTCAAATTTTAATTTTTCAATCACTTCCGAGTGAGTCAAAACAGAAACATTTATATTTTTAATTTTTGACATTATTAACTCAGAAGTTATCCCTTCAATTGGCAATTCTCTCGCTGGATAAATAGGCATCAAAATCAATTCATCGACTTTCGCCAATTCGATTGCAAATCCATCAATAAAATCTTTTGTTCTTGAAAATAAATGAGGTTGAAATATCGCAGTAATTTTTTGATTAGGATATAGTAAACGTACAGATGATATAAGTGAATTTAATTCAGTAGGATGATGAGCATAATCATCAATATATACTAAATCATTATTTCTTATATGGTATTCAAATCGTCTCTTAACTCCTTTGAAGGATTCCAATCCACTCCTTATTTCATTTTCAGTTAAACCTAAAAAGTTACACATTGCTATTGAAGCCAATGCATTTTCTGCATTATGTATTCCTGGCAAACCAAGGATTACATTTTGCCATATTTTTCCATTAAATAAAACATCAAAAACTTGACGACCATTTTCAACTCTTAAATCTACTCCTTTAAAATCAGAATCTTCACTAACTGAATAGGTAATAATCTTAGCATTCGAAATTAATTTCAACCCCTTTTTTAATACTAAAACCCCATTTGGGTCAATTAAATTTGCATATTCCTGAAAGCCTTTTAAAAAATTAGTTTCATCTCCGTAAATATCTAAATGATCAGGATCATATGAAGTTATCACTGATGCAAAAGGTGAAAGTCTTAAAAAAGATCTATCGAATTCATCTGCTTCAATAACAGTATATTCCGAAGATATAGAAGGTAGATAATTGGTTTCATAATTACTTGAAATACCCCCTAAAAAAGCATTGCATTCGTGACCTGTATGTGTTAAAATATGAGCAAGTAAAGTACTTGTAGTTGTTTTTCCATGGGTTCCTGCAACACATAGTCCTTTAGAATTTTGTGTTATTACACCTAAAACTTCAGAACGCTTTAATATGGTATAACCATTCTCTATTAACCAATTCCATTCTAACATATTTTTTAGAATAGCAGGAGTTAATACTATCAACGTATCATTAATTTCTCCAACTAGTTTTTTTACATCAGAACCCAAATCTTCAAAATGAACACCAATCCCTTCATTCAATAAGTTATCTGTTAGTGAAGTTTGAGTTTTATCATACCCATTTACATCGAAACCTTTACTCTTGAAATATCTTGCAAGCGCAGACATACCTATCCCCCCTATACCAAGGAAATAAATCGATTTATAGGATGACAAATTAATGTTCATATTATATAATATTTTCTATTTCTTTCACAATTCTCTCCGCAGCATTTGGAACACCCAACTTCAAACAATTTGATGCTAATTGGATAGATTTATCTTGGTTATTTAACAAACTAATCGCCTCATTAATCAATACATTTTGAGCTTCATTATCTTTTATCAATAAAGCTGCAGATTTATTTACCAATGCTAAAGCATTTTTAGTCTGATGATCGTCAGATACATTAGGAGAAGGAACCAAAATAACCGGTTTTCCTACTAATGATAGTTCTGAAACAGAAATGGCACCTGCTCTAGAAATTATGACGTCTGCACAAGCGTAAGCCAAATCCATTTTATAAATGAATTCATTTAAAAACACTCCTTTCGATTTATATATTTCTACATCCGACTTGTAATTTGAAAAATAAAAATTTCCACATTGCCATAACACTTGAATATTATTCTCAGAAATCAAATTCAGGGAATTAATAATACTTTGATTTAATGTTCTTGCCCCAAGACTACCTCCGATAACAAGAATCGTTTTTTTATTATGATCTAAACCAAAAAATGAAAATGCTTCATCTTTCTTCCCTTCTATGGAAACCATTTCATTTCGAATTGGATTACCCGTAAAAACAATCTTTCCTTTAGGGAAAAATTTTTCTAACCCATCGTAAGCAACACAAATCTTATCTACAACTTTAGATAAAATTCTATTAGTCTTTCCTGGAAATGAATTTTGTTCTTGTATCATAGTTGGTATAGACATAAAAGAAGCAACTCTTAAGATCGGACCACTTGCATATCCCCCAACACCAATAACAACATTTGGTTTAAAACTTCTTAGAAGCAGAAATGCTTTTAACAAACTATAGACCAACTTAAAAGGCAATATAAAATTAGAAACTGCCAATCTTCTTTGAAAACCAGTTATTGGAAGACCAATAATTTTATAACCCGCTTGTGGAACTTTTTGCATTTCCATTTTTCCATTTGCTCCAACAAAAAGTATATCAGCATCTGGATATTTATTTTTAATTTCATTAGCAATAGCAATAGCAGGAAAGATATGTCCTCCTGTACCACCACCGGATATTACTACTTTATTAATTTTTTTTTCCATAATTAATTCCCTTCATCAAGTGAAGCCGAATGCTTCTGAATTCGATATGCAATGCTTTGAACTATTCCCAAAGCAATACAAGTCATAATTAATGCAGAACCTCCCATCGCTAATAAGGGCATATTTTGACCTGTTACAGGGAAGATTCCAGTACAAACCATCATATTAACAACGGCTTGGGTGATTAATAGAATTCCTATACCTATACATACATAGGTTTCAAATAATTTTTCAGAACGAAGTCCAATTCTAATAATCCTAAAAAATAATATCGAATAAATAAAAACTAGAAATATTGCAAAGCTAGATCCAAACTCTTCAACAAAACTAGAATAATAAAAATCCGCATATGCTTCAGGCAGGTACTCCTTTAACTTACCATCTCCTACTCCTTTGCCCATTACTCCACCTTCATAAATTGCTATTTTAGAATTTATAGATTGAGCATTCGCAACGAGATCTACTTTACCACTATTATTTTCCATTTTGTTTGTGATACGATTTTTCCAAGTTTCGTACCTAGGGAGTATATTCAGTGAAGGCATAGAAATATGCAAACTAACAACCAAGGCAGCTAAACCAACACCCGCCCCCATAACAGTAATCATTTTTGAAAAAGGGAATCGTGCTACAAAAAGCACCAAAAAAGATATCCCAAACAATAGAGCAGCAGTAGAAAAATTATCTTTGAATATCAAGCCACAAACAAGAATGATTGGAAAAAAAATAGGACCAGCTCCTTCTTTCCAAGAATTAAATTTCTCTCTTCTTTTTACCAAAAGTCGAGACAAATAAATCATCAAAGCAAGTTTTGCAAAATCGGAAGATTGAAAGGTTAAACCAATAAAAGGAATTTTTATCCATCTACCAGCACCATTTACTTGTTTACCAAAAAAAAAGGTAAACCCAAGCATCAAAATTGAAGCAATAAAAATTAATCTTGCAAACCTTGAGAATTGACTAGGATCTTTTTTGTGTACAAAAAACATAGCAATCAATCCTAACAACACATAAATAAAATGTTTGAATAAATACTTAAAGGGTGTACCCCCTTCAATTTTAACCAATATCGGAACAAAGCTATATACACTTACAAGTGAGAAGCCAAGTAAAATCAAGGTTATAATCCAAATAACCTTATCCCCTTTCAGATATTGTAAATATTTACCCAAAATATATTAGTTTATAATGCTCTTACACAAGATTTAAATTGATCACCTCTATCCTCATAATTTTCAAATAAATCAAAACTAGCACAAGCAGGGGATAATAAAACAGTTTCATCTTTTTTAGCTAAACGATATCCAAGACTTACTGCTTCCATTGCTGAACCAGCCTCTACAATTGTATCAACAACTCCTGTAAATGTTTCAATAATCTTTTTGTTTTCAGTTCCCAAGCAGATAATTGCTTTTACTTTATCTTTAACTAAATCTAATAATTCGGTATAATCATTACCTTTATCAACTCCTCCAACTATCCAAACAGTAGGAGCATCCATACTTTCTAATGCAAACCACGTAGAATTTACATTCGTTGCCTTAGAATCATTAATAAAGGTAATACCATGAACTTTTGCTACAAATTCTAAACGGTGTTCAACATTAACGAAGTCAGAGAAACTATCTCTTACAACTTCCTTACGGATTTCAACTAATCGCGATGCGATACCTGACGCAAGCGAATTTTGGGCATTGTGTTTACCCTTTAGGGCTAAATCGTGAATTGACATAACTAACGGATCTTTTATGTTTATTATTAATTGATTTTCTTTTAAATACGCGCCTTTTTCAAGGACTTTTTTAAGAGAGAAAGGCAACATATTTACAGCCAAACTTCTTTTTTCAATTTCATTTACAATCAACTCGTCATCGGCATTGTAAATAAAGTATTCATTTTCTGATTGATTTTGAATAATTCTAAATTTAGATTGGACGTAATTTTCCATTTTATATTCATATCTATCCAAGTGATCTGGACTAATATTCAATAAAATGGAAATATCTGCTTTAAAATCAAACATTCCATCTAATTGGAAAGAGCTTAATTCAAGGATATACCAATCAAAATTTTCTTCAGCAACTTGTTTTGCAAAGCTTTTACCAACGTTTCCTGCAAGACCAACGTTTAATCCCGCTTTTTTGAAAGTATGATAAGTCAACATCGTTGTTGTTGTTTTACCATTACTTCCTGTAATACAAACTGTTTTTGCTTTATTATAATAACTAGCAAATTCAATTTCAGAAATCACTGGTACCTGATTAGTATGAAAATGTTGAATCAATTTCACTTTATCCGGAATCCCAGGAGATTTTACAACTAAATCAGCTTTAAAAATTTCTTCTTCTGTATGCTTCTGTTCTTCCCATCGTATACCATATTTAATTAATTCAGCCTTGTATTCTTCTGAAATAATCGATAAATCTGAGACAAACACATCCCAACCATGTTTTTGACCAAGTATAGCTGCTCCTACTCCACTCTCACCAGCTCCTAAAACGACCAATTTTTTTCCAACCCCTTCCATCTTACCTCACTTTTAATGTAACAATTGTAATTACTGCCAATAAAACTGCCACAATCCAAAATCTTGATACAATTTTTGCTTCATGGATTCCTTTTTTCTGATAATGATGGTGTAAAGGAGCCATTAAGAAAATACGTCTACCTTCTCCAAATCTTTTCTTTGTGAATTTAAAATACCCTACTTGAATCATAACTGATAAATTCTCAATCAAGAAAACACCACATAAAACTGGTATCAATAATTCCTTACGAACAGAGATAGCAAAAACTGCAATAATTCCACCTAAAGCTAAACTTCCAGTATCTCCCATAAAAACTTGAGCAGGAAAAGAATTGTACCACAAGAAACCAATACAAGCTCCTACAAAGGCTGCGATAAATATCACGAGCTCTTCAGCATAAGGAATATACATAACATCTAAATAGTCTGCAAAACGTACATTTGAACTCACGTAAGCAAAAACAGCTAAAGCCAAACCAATAATAGCAGAAGTACCAGTAGCTAATCCATCAAGACCATCCGTAATATTTGCTCCATTAGAAACAGCAATTACAATAAAAATTACTACAGGTATGAAAATTATCCAACCATATGATTTTGTATAGTCATTTACCAACCAATTGTAATTAAACTCATTCCCTTTCACAAAAGGAATTGTAGTAGTCATATCTCTTGTTTCGATCCAAATATTATTACTATCCTTTGCAAAAGAAGCATGATGATTTGTAACTATTCTTTCATCTTGGGTTAATACATGATCTTTCGGCACAAGTTTATGTACTTTAACATCATTATTAAAATAAAGAATACAGCCAACAATTAATCCAACACCAATTTGACCAACAACTTTAAATTTACCTGCTAATCCTTCTTTATTTTTCTTAAATACTTTAATGTAATCATCTAAAAAACCAATCATACCCAACCAAATGGTTGCGATTAACATAGTCACAACATAAACATTATGAAGTTTGGCAAATAGTAATGTTGGAATTAAAATAGCACTCAAAATGATGATCCCTCCCATTGTTGGAGTACCCGATTTTTCAACTTGACCTGCCAACCCTAAATCACGAACAGTCTCTCCAATTTGCTGTTTTCTAAGTAAACTTATTAATCGTTTACCAAAAACAATGGAAATAACTAATGAAGTTATCAATGCAAGAGCTGCTCTGAATGAAATAAAATGAAATAATCCAGCTCCTGGAAAATTCAATTTATCTAAATATGAAAACAAATAGTAAAACATTATTTTTCAAGTTTTTCAAAAAGATTAGTAACTATTTTTAAATCATCAAAAGGATATTTAACTCCTTTAATTTCTTGGTAATTTTCGTGACCTTTACCAGCGATTAGAATAATATCACCTGGTTTTGCTAAAACACAAGCTGTTTTTATAGCTTGTTCCCTATCTGTAATCGAAAGTGTTTTATTGAAAAAATGACCATCTACTCCTTCCAACATCTCCTCAATAATTTGCTCTGGTTCTTCGGATCGCGGATTATCAGATGTGATAATTACTTTATCACTTAACTCACAAGCAACGCTTGCCATTTTTGGTCTTTTAGCTTTATCTCGATCACCACCACACCCAACAACAGTTAAAACCTGCTCGTTTTTTGTTCTTATTGATGTAATTGTTTGTAAAACATTTTCTAATGCATCTGGTGTATGTGCATAATCAACTATTGCAGTAATACCAGTATTGCTTCTAATTTGTTGAAATCTACCTACAACAGATTCTAAATTACTGATAGCAGTCAAAAGTTGGATTTTATCTTGACCAAGTAATACGCCAACACTATATATAGCCAATAGATTATAGGCATTAAATGCACCTATCAACTTTGTCCAGACTTCTTGTCCATCAATATTCAATACAAGACCACTAAATTGATTTTCAATAACTTTTGCTTTAAAATCTGACAATGATTTTAATGAATAGGTATGCTTTTCAGCAAGTGTATTTTGCAACATAATACTTCCATTCTTATCATCACAATTCGTTAATGCAAATGCGCTTTTAGGCAATGAATCAAAAAAGCCTTTTTTTGCTTTAATATATTCTTTAAATGAACCATGATAATCTAAATGATCATGAGTAATATTTGTAAAAACACCTCCAGTAAAACTTAAACCATAAATTCTATGTTGTACAACCGAGTGCGAGCTAACTTCCATAAAGCAAAATTCACACTGTTGATCTACCATTTTTGCAATAAGCGCATTTAAAGAAATAGGATCAGGTGTTGTATGTGTAGATGGTATTTCTTCTTCACCAATTTTATTTACTACAGTAGACAATAAACCAACTTTATATCCCAATACAGAAAAGACTCTATGCAACAACGTAGCAGTTGTTGTTTTTCCATTTGTACCTGTTATACCAACTATTTTTAATTTTTCTGAGGGATTATTGTAAAATGATGAAGCCATTAATCCTAATGATTCAGAAGTATTTTTAACTAAAATAACTGTTACTCCATTTGGAACTGGTATATTTTCTTCAACTACAATACATTGGCAACCATTTTCAATTACCTGATCGACAAACTTATGACCATCAACTTGTGATCCTCTTATTGCAACAAACAATGTATTCACTCCAGCTTTTCTAGAGTCAAATACAATCTGTTCTATTTCTAGGTTTTTATTCCCAGAAATAGAAATGATATCACATTTTTTTATAATTTGTTCTAACAGCATTATCTCAATGTTAATTCTATTAATCCTCCTCTATAAATCTGACTTCCTGCTCTTATTGATTGCTTTACTACTTTTCCTGCCCCATTCAATTTCACATTCATCCCCGAATTTTCAATTAAATAAACTGCGTCTTTAGCAGTCATTCCAATCACATCAGGAATAAGATTTTTTGCAATAAACCTCTTATGAAATTCAATTGAATTTTTATTACGAGTAGTCCCAATCCATTCTTCTTCTGTATTTTGTAAATATGGAACATGCAATTCTTTTAAAATATTCTTCAAATCATATCTATTTCCATCTTTAGTAGCCGGCAAGTCAAATTTTCGTTTACCCTTTTCGTTTATAGCTTTGTGGTATTTCAATCTAGTTGCATATACTTTATTAGCGATCGCAGAAAAAACAGTTCCAGACATCACTGAACCATATACATTTTCACCAACTGCCTCAACCGAAACGATACAGGAATAAAGTGGATTTTTAACCGGAAAATATCCAACAAAAGATGCTAAGAATACACGCTCTGATTCGCCTGCTGATTTGTCGTTCATAATTTGTGCAGTACCTGTCTTTCCAGCAATTTCAAAATAGGAAGAAGTCAATTTCTTACCTGTACCATTTTTCATAACACCAACCATACAATTCTGTAATGTTTCAAGAGTAGATAATGAACATATTTTTTGTCTTAAAACAACTGGTGAAAATGATTTTACAACTTCTGAGCCTCTTCTTATTTCTTTAACAAATTGTGGTTTTACCATTTTACCGTCATTTGCAACTGCATTATAAAATGCTAGTGTTTGTAATGGAGTTTGCTGAAATTCATAGCCTACAGCCATCCATGGTAGCGAGATTTTAGACCAGCGAACTGTACCAGGTCTGGAAACAGTAGGTGTTGGCTCCCCTTGAATATCAATACCTAATGGCTCTGTTAATCCAAACTCATCTAAATGTCTTATAAACTCTTGTGGTTCATCTTTATAAGCTTTATAAATTATCTTAGAAATTACGTTTGAAGATTTTTCAAAAGCTTGTTGGATTGAAATACGACCATAATTATGCCTTTTTGCTTCCGTCAAAGTTTTGCCTCTAAAAGTATAGGTACTTGCTGCTTGAACTGTATCTGTAATTTTAAACTTATCATCTTCTAAACCAGCCATTAAAGATGCTAGTTTAAATGTTGATCCTGGTACTTCCTTTGTTCCTATTGCTTGATTATATAATTCATAATAATTACCGTCCTCTGCTTTAGCTAAATTTACAATTGCCTTAACAAACCCTGTTCTAACATCCATTACTATTACACAACCATTTCTTGCTTTTTGAGATTTAAGTTGCTTATATAGCTCACTATGAGCAACCTCTTGAATTTCTTTATCAATTGAAGTTACTATGTTAGCACCTTCAACTGCATTTTTAATAATCTTACCCGTTTTTTTCCAACCAGTTGCAATACGTTGCTCTACTTCAATACCAGGTTCACCTGCTAAATACTCATAATATGAACCTTCTAAACCAACTCTTAATTCAGGTTTATTTCCAATCTTTTGATAGTATCCTAATGTTCTTTTCATTAAGTCACCAAATGGGCGTTTTCTTTGTATATTTTCTTCACTATCAATCAATCCTCCTTTATTTCTTCCCAATTTAAAAATTGGCAATTGATGTAAATATTTACGTTGCTCGTTTGTTGCCTTTTTCTTTAATAAAAGATACCTATTTCCTCTTGCTTTTCCCCTTCTGATGTAAATTTCATATTCTCTTGCAGTCATTTGAGGAAATATAACAGCTAGTTTCTCACATAAATCAGAAATCTCTTTATTAAACACATCATCTTTAGGGGCTTTGGTGTCCATATAAATATTATATGTTGAAACAGATGTTACCAAAGCAGTTCCATTACAATCTAAAATTTGACCCATCCTAGGCATTCTAAAAACATCCCTAGATAATATTACCGTTCCACTTTTATCCTTCATTAAAAACTCTTTCTGAACCCCTTCCGTTTGAATCATAAAAGTTTTGACCAAAACCGTTATCAAGGCTATTAAAAATAACCCATAAACAATATGTGCTCTCAACGATATGCTTTGTTTTTCAGTCAATTTATTCTTCAGTTTTTTTAATTCTAATTACTTTCGGTGGTTTTGTTGTTTCATAAATCCCTAATGGATTTAATTTTTTCACTAATACTTCACGACGAGTAACATATTCCAATCTTGCCTTTTTATCATAATACTCTGTCGTTTTTGCATCTACTTCAATTTGTGTTTCGACTATACTTTTTGAAATATCTTTACAGTAATAACCTTTTGATATTAAAAGTAAAAGCAGAAAAAAAATAAAAAAAACAAAACCCAAATTATTAATTACAAAGTCTTTGAGCAAAAAATTTCCATTTAAAATCTGTACAAGAAGATTCCCGGATTTTCGTCCGGATTTTTTCTTTATTTTTTTAGTACTTTTTTGAGTAGCTTCTTGTTGTTCTACAGGACGCTCATCTCTGGTAATAAATTCATTTTCCATCTTTGACACGTTCTGCGATTCGTAATTTTGCACTTCTCGCCCTTGTATTTACATCTATCTCACTCTCTGCTGGAGATACTGGCTTTCTGGTCACTTCTACAAAAGGCTTTAAGATATTTCCAAAGAAATCTTTTTCAACTATTCCTTCGAAATTTCCTCTTTTCATATAATTTTTAACCAATCGATCCTCTAATGAATGATATGACATTACCACCAAACGACCACCAGGCTTAATAACATCTTGCGTTTGCTCTAAAAATTTTTCCAACACATCCAATTCGTTATTCACCTCCATTCGAATCGCTTGAAAAACTTGAGCATAAAATTTATGTTCTTTGAATTTTGGTGCAATCGGCTCTAAAACAACTATTAACTCCCCTGTTGTACGAATTTTTTTGTTTGATCTTGCTCTACAAATAGTCCCTGCTGCTTTACCGGGAGCATTTAATTCACCATACTTTCTGAAAACGCGAATCAATTCCTCTTCCGTGTATTCATTTACAACATTTTTAGCAGATAAAGCTCCAAACTGATTCATTCGCATATCCAATTCATCATTAGAACGAATTGAAAATCCTCTTTTACCTTCATCAAATTGGTGAGAAGAAACTCCTAAATCGGCTAAAATCCCATCAACTTGGGGGATACCTAAAGCTTTTAAATGATTTTTTAAGAAAGAAAAATTTGAAGGCACAAATAAAAAGTTATCGGCACTCCAAGTATTTTGTTGCGCATCAGGATCTTGATCAAAAGCAACTAATTTACCATCTTCATTTAAAAGTTTGAAAATTGCTTTTGAATGGCCACCACCACCGAATGTGACATCCACATATATGCCATTAGACTGGATATTCAAACCCTCCAGGCATTCTTTTAACATTACAGGTACGTGGTATACTTCTTCTTTATTCGTCATTGTCAATATCACCCATTACTTCCTCTGCTAAATCAGCAAAGTCTGCTATGTTGTCTTCAATTAAATTGAAGTACTTGGCTTTATCCCAAATCTCAATTCTGTCGTTATAGGCAATAATCATTACGTCTTTATCCAAACCTACTCTTTCCATCAAGTTTACAGGAATTAAAACTCTTCCTGCATTATCAAGTGCTATTTGCTTTGCACCTTGATGAAACAAACGATAGAACATTCTATTTTTCGGTTTGAACAAATTCATTTTTGAAAGTTTTTCACTTAATCTATCCCATTCATTCATAGGATACAATGTCAAACATTCCTCAAAACCTTTATTCAACATGAAATTTTCTTGGGCAGCAGGAGAAAGTTGCTTACGTAATGAAGCAGGAAAAAGGAAGCGACCTTTCGCATCCAACTTTACCTCATATTCACCTACTAAACCAGCCATAACAGTTAACTAATGGGTAAAATTACAAGAAATAAATCCACTTTTTACCACCATTTTACACTATGTTAATAACTTCATACGATATCGACACTAAAAAGGTTACAATAAAAATATTAAAATGTTTAAAATCATATATTTAAATACAACTTTAATTAGTGGTAAAAAGTGGTAATAATTGAAAAATTGTGGAAAAAATAATATAAAAATCACTTCGTTATCAAATCTTAAAACTTGCCATATTTTTAGGTAACTTTGAATTCAAAATAATTTCAAAATGAACATAAAAACGGCGACATTTAAAATCAGTAATACAGATTACAAACTTTGTCCTGATGATAATAAACCAGAATTTGCTTTCATAGGAAGATCCAATGTGGGAAAATCTTCATTAATTAATATGTTAACTCAACACAAGAGTTTAGCTAAGACTTCCGGAACACCAGGAAAAACTCAGTTAATCAACCACTTTGAAATTAACAATGAATGGTATTTAGTAGATTTACCAGGGTATGGGTATGCTAAAGTATCTAAGAAAGCTAGAATCGTTTTTGAAGATTTTATCGCCGCTTATCTAATAAATAGAAACCCTTTATTAAATACTTTTGTCTTATTAGATTCTAGGCTTCCACCTCAAAAAATAGATATGGAATTTATGTCTTGGTGTGGCGAAAAACAAATTCCTTTCGCAATGATATTCACTAAAATAGACAAACTATCTTCTTCTGAATTACAAAAGAATTTAGCTGCTTACAAAAAGGAAATGCTAAAATATTGGGAAAGTTTACCTCCTATTTTTACAACCTCTTCTGATTCTAAATTTGGAAGAGAAAAAGTATTGAATTATATAGATGAGATTTTGAAAACGGTTTGATAAGTTGAAAGTTATCCTTCGACAAACTCTAGACGAGAGTTACAAAGTTGAAAGTAAATATACTGCCCATTTTGGACAGCTTATTTGTTTATATTCTTTTCTTAGGTAATACCAGAAGAGCAATTGTTGCCCCAAGAATTGGTAACCACCAAATTAAAATTGTAACGAGTACTTTTATTTTAAAATTTTGCCCACTTTTAATTGTTAAAACTGTTGAAAATACGTTATACGCTAAACCAACTAATAAAAGAAAAATAGCGAAAGGAATATTTATTTTACCCATAAAATCAATGATTTATAAATCAAATATAACACTTATTTAACAAAACAAGAATGTTACAATCTACATTCTATACAATGTTTTATACTATCTTCAATTGAAGTAAATTGAAAATTAAATTTTGAAATCAATTTTTGAGAATCGTATTTCACAATTGCCTGAGCTGATCGAGCAGAATCTTTAGTTACCGTTTGTTTTCCCGTAAACAAAGAGAGTATCGTAGAAATTCTCCAAGCAATTCCACTTAAAACAGGTCCTGCTAAAAAACGTGGAGGAGTTCTATTCATATGAACACACGTAGTATCAAACAATTCTTTAAACGAAATATTTGTTCCTGTACATAAATATCGTTGTCCAAAAGCACTTTCATACTTTATCAACGTTTGAGCAGCTCTTACAACATCTCTAACATCCACAAATGCATTTGCACCAGCAGTGTAAAATTGTAATCCGTTGGCAAGAGTTTTAAAAATAGAAAGTGAGCTTTCATTCCAATTGCCAGGACCAATTATTACGCTAGGATTTATAATCACAGCATTTAATCCTTCTTCTATCCCCCTCCAAACTTCATTTTCTGACAAGTATTTTGTGATTGCATATCCTGAATGATTATCTTCTGGATCCCACTTATTCGACTCAACTACGTATCCAACACCTTCTTGACTGTATGTTTTTCCCACTGCAGCAGTTGAAGATACATGTAAAAATCGATTTACCCCATTTGATAAAGCGCAATTTACCACATTAGCTGTACCTTGACGATTTGTTTTTAACATGAAGCTATAATCTTTCTTTCTAAAAGAAACCATTGCAGCACAATGATACACATCATTTATTCCTTGCATCAATTCGTCTAATGAAGCAATATCTAGCACGTCACATTCAACCCATTCTATTAAATCGAATTGATTTTTTGATGCTTTGTAAAAATCAAACAATTGCCTAACTTGTTCTATTTTATACTTATTACGATAAATTGCACGAACTTTATCTCCTTTAAGAGTTAGAGAATATAAAAGATGGCTTCCTAATAAGCCTGTTCCTCCTGTGACAAATATCATGGGTTAAAATTAGCAATTACAATTCTAATTCAAATGTAGGATCCCAAAACAATTCATCAAAATTTACAATGATATCTTTTTCAATTCTTATTCCTTCCGATTCTAATAATTCTTGCATTCTATAAGGTGTATCAAAATGAATTTTTCCTGTCAACATACCAAATCGATTAACAACACGATGTGCTGGGATACCAGGAATACTATGTGATGCATTCATTGCGTAACCAACAGTTCTACTAGATTTTTTAGCTCCCAAATAAGTAGCAATTGCACCATATGAAGTAACTCTTCCTTTCGGAATTAATTTTACTACATCAAATACTGAATTAAAAAAATCATTATGTTTCATATTGAAAAAAATTATGAATCAACATACAACAATATTTAACTTTAAATATTTAGCAAAATATAAATACCTACTTATTTTAGAAATAAAATAAAATTAAACTAATTAAATAAACGATTAGCTGACTAGTAAACTAAAAAATGAAATCTTTAACTTAAAACCTTTAGGAATTGTTTTTCTTATATTAGCAGTAAATTTAAAAAAAGAATTTATAAATTATGAAAATAGTCAAACCTTCAATAAGTAAAATTATAGAATTTCTAATTTGTATATCTTTTTTTAGTTTAACTTTTAGACATGAAATATCATCCGTTTGTCTTTATTTAGCAGGTTTTTTTAGTATAATAGAATTGATTAAAAGAAAAACAAATTATTTCAATAAGAATAACTTTGTCCTAATATTTTTCATTTCTTACTTCCTGATTGAAATCATTGGTATGTTTTATTCAAAAAACCTATATTTTGGAATAAAAGATATTGAATCTAAATTATTATTCTTAATAGGCTCATTGATTATAATAGCTAATCAATTTAGTCAAAATCAGATTTTGAAATTTTTAAAATTTTATGTACTTGGAATTTGCTTAAATCTAATTTACTTAATAATAGTTGGTATTAAGATATATTACAAATCTAATATCATTCCACAATATGATTCCTTTTCGACTTTAATGCATCCTACTTATTATTCAATAAATCTAGTTATAGGATCAATTATAATATTAGAATATTATAAACTTTTTCATAATAAGTTTTTATCAATTTTGATATTTCTTTTTTTATCGATAGGTGTTGTACTTACAGATTCTAAAGCCGGACTAATATGTTATTTATTAATAATTATTTTATTTACAATTAAATACATTCTAACTTTTAGAATAAAAATGAAAATCATCTTTTTTGTTATTTCAATACTTATTTGTTTTGCATTGTCAAAACAACTTTCTAAATCAAGAATTACTGAACTTTTTGATACTTTACAAACATCTACAGTATTTAACAATTATAATGGTGTTTATAATTCTACAGAATCGAGAATAATCATATGGAGATCAACAAGTAAAGTTATTGAAGAAAATTTAATTCAAGGAACTGGAACAGGCGATATTAAAGATAAATTAAACGATCAATTTAAAAAAACAAATTATATTTATGGAATAGAAATGAGGTATAATTGTCATAATCAATTTTTACAAATCATAGCTACATTTGGAATTATTTTAGGTGTTCCGTTGGTATTAATCTTTTTAAAAATATATTATGATACATTAAGGTCAAAAAAATTAATATTTAATTTAATTACAACAGTTTTTATCATAAACTTATTGTTTGAATCATTTTTAGAGACTAAAGCAGGTGTGGAAACATTTGTATTGTTTACTGTATGTTTATCATCTGCTATATATTACAATAGAAGTATAAGTTAATCACTGTATATAGATTAAAATATCTTGTATTTCTGAATATATTAAATTTTAACTTAAAAAATAGTTGAATAAGAAAAGAAATTTCTAATTTCTTACTAAACCCAATGCTTTTTTTAACAGTAATACAAAAACAAAAATTGCTCCAGAAATAATCCCAGATATTAAAATAATAAAAATACTGCTTGTTCTTTCATCAGTTAAAGGTCTTGAAGAACTATCAACAATTTGAATTAATTGGGAATCACTAAATAAATTAAGCTTTGAAATCTCAAGTTGTTCAGTTAATTTCGTTAATAACTTGATATTTAGATCAAAGTCAAGATCATACTTGTCTGTTTCTGAAAAAAATAAATTAGTCTTGTCTGTTAATAATGTTGAAGACTGTTTCTTGATTAATAAAGTATTTGTTTCTTGTTTTAATGAATCAACACGTTGTTTCAAAACATTAATATTTTTTGTTTTCATCAATTTAAAGTCATTTAATATAACTTCAAAAATTGAACCTAGAAAGTTGATTGAAAAATCCTCTTTTATAGATTTAACTTCTGCGATAAAAAGAGACTGATTTTTATCAAATCTTTTAATACTTAAATTATTGCAAATAACATTATTATAAATGATATTCAAAATACTATCTTGACGTCTGGAAAATTGATTTCTATCGGCTTTAACTGGGAATAAATTTATGTATTTATTAGTAGTTTTTTTATTAAGACCATACAATTTGATATAATAATCAGCGAATGTTATTTGTCTATTTTTATGTTTAAAAGATTTTAACAAAGAATTTTCAATGACTTTTCTGGATTTAAAAAGATCAATAAAAGTATTATTTGAATATATTCTTGAATCTTCAATCATATTTATATCAAAACCTAAAGAAGATGCCAGAGCACCATTTATTGATGTTGGTCTGTAATCTTTTACTAAAAACTTTGATTCAGCTCTATATGAAGGAGTAGTAAATAACGAAAAAATATAACCGATAAGCGAACCAAATAGAACAACTAAAAAAATTAGTTTCCACTTTTTTAAAATAAGTACAGAAAATCTTTTAAATTTTAATAAAAAATCATTTAACGAGATTTCTTCGCTTAATTCACTATCAATCATATAGAGATAAATTTTAAATTTCTAAAACTTTTAGAAATAAATAATATACTAAGAATATTTTTTTGCAAATATAAAAATTATTATAAATCAAAATTAAGAAGTTTGAAATTGGCGAATCTTTTATTAATCATCATATTGAATTTAAATTAATTAAGTAATTAATTTCTGTATTTTATGATCAAAATCAGATTGCATCTTTAATAACACTTGAAAAAATGATATAATATATTTTAATACAATAAACTTATCATTATTATTATTATTTTTATTAAAAGAACTTACGTTTTGGATTTTATCATGAATAAACAGTAATTAAAATAAGATATATTTGCATAAAATTTAGAGACTATTTTAAAAGAGTTTTAAACTCAATATTTAAAAATTAAAAACAAATTTAAACAGATGAAAACAGCTCTTATCACGGGAATTACAGGTCAAGACGGATCATATTTAGCTGAATTATTATTAGATAAAGGTTATTTTGTTCATGGTGTAAAGAGAAGATCTTCATCTTTTAACACACAACGTATCGATCATATCTATCAAGATCAACATGAAAAAAATATAAATTTTAAATTACATTATGGAGATTTAACTGACTCCACTAATATTATAAGAATTATTCAAGAAGTACAGCCAGATGAAATATACAACTTAGGTGCAATGAGTCACGTTAAAGTATCATTTGACTCACCTGAATATGTAGCAAATGTAGATGGTATTGGAACATTAAGAATTCTAGAAGCAGTTCGAATACTTGGTTTAGAACGAAAGACAAGAATTTATCAAGCTTCAACTTCAGAACTATATGGTGGCTTAATTGAAAATAAAAATGAAAAAGGAATGTATGATGAAGCATCACCTTTTTATCCTCGTTCACCATACGGAGTAGCAAAAATATATGGATTTTGGATCACAAAAAACTATAGAGAAGCATACAATATGTTTACTTGTAACGGTATTCTTTTTAATCACGAATCACCAAGAAGAGGAGAAACATTTGTAACTAGAAAAATTACTATGGCAACTGCAGCTATAGCTTTAGGTATACAAGAATGTCTTTATTTAGGAAATCTTGATGCTCAAAGAGATTGGGGACATGCTAAAGATTATGTAGAAGCAATGTGGTTGATTTTACAACAAGAAAAACCTGAAGACTTTGTAATAGCAATGGGAGAAACAACTTGTGTACGTGATTTTGTTAAAATGGCTTTTTTTGAATTGGGTATTGAAATTGAATTTAAAGGTGATGGAATAAATGAGAAGGGTTATGTAGCGTCATGTTCTAATCCTACATATCAAATAAAAATTGGAAAAGAAGTTGTAGCAGTAGATCCAAAATATTTTCGTCCAACCGAAGTAGATATACTTATCGGAGATCCAACAAAATCTAAAACAAAATTAGGTTGGAAACCAAAATATAGTTTAAAAGATCTAGTTAAAGAGATGGTTATATCTGATGTTGCTAGAATAAAAAGAAAAATGATTTTAAAAGAGATACATTAAATTTTATTCAAATAATTTCTAAACTTTTTATGTTTAACCCAAAAACATATAAACTTTAATACACAAGAAAGTTAAATATGATTGATAAAGAATCAAAAATATACATTGCAGGACATAGAGGAATGGTAGGTTCTTCAATACTTAGAGTTTTAAAAGCTAAAGGTTACCAAAATATAGTGCTAAAAACATCAAAAGAATTAGACCTTAGAAATCAACAAGATGTCTCCAACTTCTTTTCGACAGAAAAGCCAGAATATGTATTTTTAGCTGCTGCAAAAGTTGGTGGAATTATTGCAAATAACACACAAAGAGCTGATTTTATCTATGATAATTTGACCATACAAAACAACATAATCCATCAAGCTTATTTATATGGAGTTAAAAAATTATTATTTCTGGGGTCTTCATGTATTTATCCCAAACTAGCACCACAACCTTTAAAAGAAGAATACCTATTAACAGGAGAATTAGAACCTACAAATGAACCATATGCTATAGCTAAAATTGCGGGTATAAAAATGTGCGAAGCATATAGAAATCAATATGGATGTAACTTTATATCTGTCATGCCAACCAATTTATACGGTCCTAATGATAATTATGATTTGAACAATTCTCACGTTTTACCTGCATTAATCAGAAAGATTCGAACTGCAAAAGAAAACAAAGATAAAAACGTAACAATTTGGGGCTCTGGAAATCCCAAAAGAGAATTTCTACATGCAGATGATTTAGCGGATGCTTGTTACTTTTTGATGAAAAATTACAATGATTCTAAGATTATAAATATAGGTACTGGTGAAGATATTTCAATATTGGAATTAGCAAATTTGATAAAAAAAATAATTGATTATAAAGGTGAAATTATAACAGATACTTCTAAACCAGATGGAACTCCAAGAAAACTAATGGATGTTTCAAAAATAAATTCATTGGGTTGGAAAGCTAAAATTGGATTAGAAGAAGGTATAAGAAAAGTGATTGAAGATTTAAAGAATCAAAAATGGATAGATTAAAACAACAAATTATCTTTTGAAAACAATTTAAATGTTTAACTATTAAATCTATAAAAACATTGATTTAAATATTTTTCATTAAAATTCATTATATCTTTGTGAGGGAACAAATTAGATTCAATTACAAAATTTAAAAAATTGAACAAAATTATTTTACTAATTTTATTTTAAAAATAATAATGAATATTCTAAAATTAATTGGAAGAGAGTCTGCAATTTTCAAAGATGATCTATTAGCTAAAGAAAAAGAATTAATAGAAATAATAAATAATTCTTGTTTTTTAGTAATTGGCGGTGCAGGTTCAATAGGCCAGGCTGTAACTAAAGAAATTTTTAAAAGAAATCCTAAAAAGTTACACGTTGTTGATATATCAGAAAATAATTTAGTAGAGCTAGTTAGAGATATTAGAAGTTCATTTGGCTACATTGATGGAGAATTTAAAACATTTGCATTAGATATAAGTTCTATTGAATACGATGCATTCATTAAATCAGATGGTAAATATGACTATGTTTTGAATTTATCCGCTTTGAAACATGTGAGAAGTGAAAAAGATGAATTTACATTAATGCGGATGATCGATGTAAATATTTTTAATACTTGTAAAACTATTGAACAGTCTATTTCACATGGGGTTAAAAAATATTTTTGTGTTTCAACAGATAAAGCAACAAATCCTGTAAACATGATGGGCGCTTCTAAGCGTATAATGGAAATGTTTTTAATGAGATATAGTAATAAAATAAATATTTCTACTGCTCGATTTGCTAATGTAGCATTCTCAGATGGCTCACTATTACACGGATTTAATCAAAGAATTAATAAAAAACAACCCATTGTTGCTCCAAATGATATAAAAAGATATTTTGTTACGCCACAAGAATCAGGTGAATTATGCTTAATGAGTTGTATCTTTGGTGAAAATGGAGATGTTTTTTTTCCAAAATTAAGTGAAGAATTACATTTAATTACTTTCGCTGAAATCGCAGTTAAATATTTGGATGAGTTAGGCTATAAACCATTGCTATGTAAATCAGAAGATGAAGCAAGAATAAGCTTAAATGATTCTATTTCTCAACATAAATGGCCTTGTTTATTTACTTCTTCAGATACTACAGGAGAAAAAGACTTTGAAGAATTTTATACTGATAAAGAAAAATTAGACTTGAATCGTTTTGAAAACTTAGGAATTATTAAAAATGAGCTCGTTTACGATATAAATTCATTAAATGATTTCGAAGACAAAATTAAAGAAATGAAATCTAACCTTAAATGGAACAAAAATCAAATTGTTGATTTATTTCATCAAATGATTCCGGATTTTGGACATAAAGAAACAGGAAAATATTTGGATTCAAAAATGTAATTATGAAGAAGATAAAAGAAACTATTACATTTATTCAAGATATATATAAAACTAAAGATTTTATTCCTTTACATGCGCCAACTTTTAGAGGAAATGAAAAGAAATATTTACAAGAAACAATAGATACTACTTTTGTTTCTTCAGTAGGAGCTTATGTTGACCTATTTGAAAAAAAAATAGCTTTGATTTCTAAAACAAAGAAAGCGGTTGCAGTTGTCAATGGAACAGCTGGAATTCAGGTGGCTCTTCGTTTAGTCGGTGTTAAAGAAGGAGACGAGGTTATAACCCAAGCTTTAACCTTTGTTGCAACAGCTAATGCTATTTCGTACAATGGTGCATCTCCCATTTTTTTAGATGTTGATTTAGACACGATGGGGCTATCTTCAAACGCAGTTTCAACATTTTTAGACGAGTTCGGAGATTTAAGAGAAGATGGATGTTATAACAAAAAGACAGGGAAAAAAATTAGCGCATGTCTTCCGATGCATACTTTTGGTTTTCCTGTTCATTTAGATGAATTAAAAAAGATTTGTGATTATTGGAACATTCCAATAATAGAAGATGCTGCAGAATCACTAGGAAGCGAATATAAAAGTAAACCAACAGGTAGTTTTGGGGAATTGGGAGTATTTTCATTCAATGGTAATAAGATTGTAACATGTGGCGGTGGCGGAGCGATTGTAACCAACAACGAGAACCTTGGAATCAAAGGTAAATATCTTACTACCACAGCAAAAGTACCACATGCCTACGAATTTTTTCATGATGAATTGGGTTATAATTTTAGAATGCCAAATCTAAATGCTGCTTTAGCTTGTGCTCAATTGGAACAATTAGATATATTTATTCAAAATAAAAGGAAATTAGCACTAGAATACCAATCTTTTTTTGCAAAATCAGAATTAAAATTTAGAACTGAAACTCCAAATACAAAAGCAAATTATTGGTTAATGTGTATTGAACTAGAAAATTTACAAGAAAGAGATTTATTTCTAGCAGAGACAAATAATTCAAATGTAATGACTAGACCAATTTGGCAATTGATGTTTCGTTTACCAATGTATACTCATTGTCAAAGAGACGAACAATTAAATGCACAGTACTTAGAAGAACGAATTGTTAACATACCTAGTAGTGTTAGATAACAAAGTGATTTTAATCGGTTATTCTGGACATGGATTTGTTGTTGCTGATGTTGCTATAGAAAATAGACTTGATATTATAGGTTATGCTGAAAATTCTATACTAAAAAACAATCCATTTTTATTAAATTACTTAGGAAATGAAAGAGAAAAAAAATTTTTTATTAATAATAAAGAAGGCAAATTTTTAGTTGGAATTGGAGATAATAAAATTCGAGAAAAAATATATAATCTGATCATAGAAAAAAACAGGGAAATAATTACGTTAATTAGTAAATCAGCTTCAATTTCTCAAACTGCCATCATAGGAAATGGTTCATTCATCAATAAAAATGTATCTATAAATGCTTTTGCAAAAATTGGTAGAAATGTTATCCTTAATACCGCTTGCATAATCGAACATGACTGTACAATTGGAGATAGTTCACATATTGCACCAGGAGCAGTATTAGCAGGAAATGTTAAGGTTGGTGAACGAACATTCATAGGGGCTAATGCAGTCATAAAGCAAGGGATAATTATAGGTAATGACGTAGTAGTCGGAGCAGGTGCTGTTGTAATTAATGATATACCAAACAATCAAAAAGTTGTTGGAAATCCTAGTCGATCAATATAAAAAAATGGAAAAAGTAATTATTATAGCCGAAGCTGGTGTAAATCATAATGGGGACATTCATATAGCGAAAAAATTAATTGATGTAGCTGTAGAAGCAGGTGTTGATTATATTAAATTTCAGACATTCAAATCTGAAAGTCTAGTTTCAAAATCAGCTAAAAAAGCTGATTATCAGATAGAAAACACTAAAAATGCAACTGAAAATCAATTGCAAATGTTAAAGAAATTAGAATTAAGTCATGAACAACATTTAGAATTGATTTCTTATTGTAAACTGAAAAACATATCGTTTTTTTCTACTGCATTTGATTTGGAATCATTAGATTATTTGAAATCCTTAGGTTTATCATTAGTTAAAATTCCATCAGGTGAAATAACAAACTTACCTTATTTGAGAAAAGCGGCGACTTTATTCTCAGAAGTTATTATTTCTTCAGGTATGTCAGATATGCAAGATATCAAAAATGCTATAGATGTATTTATTTCTGAAGGTGTTGACAAAAATAATATTTCGATTTTGCATTGCAATACCGAATATCCAACCCCAATGAAAGATGTTAATCTACTCGCAATGGGCAATATTAAAAAAGAATTCAATGTTAAAATAGGATATTCAGATCACACATTGGGCATTGAAGTACCAATAGCAGCAGTTGCTTTAGGAGCTAAGATAATTGAAAAACATTTTACATTAGACAGAAACTTACCAGGACCAGATCAATTAGCTTCATTGGAACCGATTGAGTTGAAAGAGATGGTCAGAACAATCAGAAATATAGAATTAGCAATTTCAGGAAATGGTGTAAAAGAACCTAGCGAATCAGAAAGAAAGAACATCGAAATCGCAAGAAAAAGTATTGTTGCTAAAACAGATATCTCAAAGGGACAAATATTTTCAGAAGAGAATATAACTACCAAAAGACCAGGAAACGGTATATCCCCTATGCTCTGGAACGAAGTTTTAGGGAAAGTAGCTTACAAAGATTTTAATGAGGACGACCTAATTGATTTTGAAAAATGAAAATAGGAGTATTAACAAGCTCAAGAGCAGACTATGGAATTTATTTACCATTATTAAACCAACTTAAGGAAGATGATTATTTTGATTTAGAGATAATCGCGTTTGGAACGCATTTATCTAAAAGTCATGGTTATACATTAACAGATATAAAAAATGATAATTACAAATGTATTCATACAATCTCATCATTAATTTCAAATGACGATGAGCAAGCAATCGCAAGTTCATATGGACTAACCGTAATTAAATTTGCTGATTTTTGGCAAATAAATAAATACGATTTAGTTTTTTGTTTAGGCGATCGTTTTGAAATGAGCGCAGCAGTTCAGGCTGGAATTCCTTTTGGTGTTAAATTTGCACACATACATGGCGGTGAAACAACATTAGGTGCTATTGACAATATTTATAGACACCAAATAACTCATGCTAGCACAATTCATTTTACAGCAACAAATCAATTTACAGAAAAAGTTATTCAATTAATAGATTCTTCTGAAAATATACATACCGTTGGATCATTAAGTTTGGATGGAATTGAAAATTTCATTCCTTTAGACAAAGATTTGTTTTTCAATAAATTTAAAATACCAAAACAAGAATTCGCACTAATTACTTTTCATCCTGAAACTATAGATGCTAAATCAAATAATTTTTACGCCCTTGAAATGAGAAAAGCATTAAAAGAGCTTTCAAAAAAATTATTTTTAGTTATAACAATGCCAAATGCTGATACAATGGGATCTATTTATAGAAGTGAAATAGAAAAATTAAAACAGGATATTCCAAATCAAGTTTTATGTATCGAGAATTTTGGTAAAGAAAATTATTTTAATGCTATGTATTATGCAAAAATATTAATTGGAAATACATCAAGTGGAATTCTTGAGGCAGCATCCTTTGGAAAATATGTAATTAATGTTGGAAAAAGACAAAAAGGTAGAGCTCAAAGTAAAAATTGTATCAATACAATTTTTGCAGAAGAAAAAATAATAGATGCTACTGAAAAGGCAATTAAAATTATTAAATTTGAAGGTGAAAATATTTATTACAAAAAACACCCTTCTAAATTAATTATTAACACAATAAAATCATTTAATGAGACCTTATAAAGAGCATTTAATACTTAGTGGGAGTACGGTCAAAAGAGCACTTGAAATTCTAAATGAATTAGCTCAAGATGCTATAATTTTTGTAATAGACAAAGATGAAAAGTTAATTGGATCATTAACAGATGGAGATGTTAGAAGAGGATTATTAAATAATTATACCCTTGAAGATAAAATTGATAAAATCATACAGTTAAATCCAAGATATATTAAAAAGGGAGATTATGATGTAAAAAAAATCATAAAATACAGAGAAGAAGATTATAGAATAATTCCAGTATTAGATGATGAAAATAAAATAGTTAACATAATTAATTTTAGAAATATAAAATCTTATTTACCTATAGACACTGTTATTATGGCTGGAGGAAGAGGACAACGTTTACAACCTTTAACTGACACAACTCCAAAACCATTATTAAAAATCGGTAATAAAGCAATTATGGAGCATAATCTAGATAGATTAACAATGTTTGGAATTGATGATTTTTGGCTATCAGTTAATTATTTGGGTGACCAAATTGTACAATATTTTGGGGATGGAAAAGAAAAAAATATTCATATTGAATACGTTTGGGAAAAAGAGCCTTTAGGAACTATAGGAGCAGTTTCTCAAATAGAAAACTTCAAACATGATTATGTTTTAATAACTAACTCAGATTTGTTAACTAATATAGATTATGAACTATTCTTCCTTGAATTCATTAAACAAGATGCTGATTTAGCAGTCTTAACTATTCCTTATCAAGTAAGTATACCTTATGCTGTATTAGAAACTAAAGATTTTATAGTAAAAAGTTTTAAAGAAAAACCAACATATACTTATTATTCAAATGGTGGAATATATTTGATGAAAAGAAAAATGATAGATTTTATACCTAAAAATAAATTTTATAATGCAACAGATTTGATGGAAACATTAATCAAAAATAAATTTAAAGTAATTTCATTTCCATTTTCAGGATATTGGCTAGATGTAGGCAAACATGAAGACTTTAAAAAAGCACAGACAGACATAAACAATTTAAAAATTTTAAAATGAATATTTTAATTACAATTTGTGCACGTGGAGGTTCTAAAGGCATACCTGGAAAAAATATAAAAATTATAAATGGAAAGCCTCTAATTTCATATACAATTGAATTAGCTAAAAAAATCCAAAATAAATATAATGCTTCAATCAGTTTATCTACTGATGACACTGAAATAAAAAAAGTAGCAGAAGATTTTGGTATTAAAACTGATTATGAAAGACCATTTTTTTTGGCAACAGATACAGCTGGTAAAATAGATACTATTAAGGATGTTTTGTTATATGAGGAAAATTTAGCAAACAAAAAATTTGATTTTATATTAGACCTAGATGTAACTTCTCCTTTGAGAACAATAGAAGATATTGAAAATGCTTTAAATATGTTAATTGATAGATATGAAGCTAAAAATATATTTTCAGTAAATCCTGCTGCAAGAAATCCATACTTTAATATGGTTGAAGAGAATATAATGGGATTTTATTCATTAGTTAAAACAAATTCAGATGGTAGTGTAATGACTAGGCAATCAGCTCCAAAAGTATTTGAAATGAATGCCTCATTTTATTGGTACAGAAGATCATTTTTTGAATCAGGTGAAAAATCAGCTATAACAAACAAGTCTTTGATTTACGAAATGAATCATGTATGTTTTGATTTAGATCATCCAATTGATTTTTTATTTATGGAATATCTATTTAAAGAAAATAAATTAGATTTCAAATTATGAATATTTTAATAATTGGACTTGGGTCTATTGCTAAAAAACATATTGAAGCAATTAGAAAAATAGACGATAATATAAAAATATATGCTTTACGTACAAATCAAAACACATTAACAGAAAATAATGTTGAAAATGTATTTAATTTGGATGAATTAGATATAAAGATTGATTTTGCAATAATCTCAAATCCTACAAATCTTCATTCAAAATTCATACAAATTTTAGCAGAAAAAAGAATTCCTATTTTTATAGAAAAACCAGCATTACATACATTAAACAATAGTGATTATTTAATTAATCTAGTAGAATCAAATAAAATAATTACTTATGTAGCTTGTAATCTTAGATTTCATCCTTGTATAATTTTTATTAAAGAATTTCTTAAAAAAGAAAAGAAAAGGATTAATGAAGTTAATGTTTATTGTGGTTCATTTTTACCTGATTGGAGACCTGGAAAAGATTTTAGAAAAATATACAGTGCAAATACAAACATGGGAGGCGGAGTTCATTTAGATTTATTTCATGAATTAGATTAT
>CANHVK010000027.1 GCA_947464135.1 Flavobacteriia bacterium
CCGAAAACGGATTGTCCAAAAAAGTAGCTATTTTTATTCATGTAATTTAGTTCGGGAAAACCAAATTACACTAAAGCGGGAAATCCATCAAGGAAATCCCGCTTTTAAAAAGTTTTATCGGACACTAGTGAAATAAATATAAATAATTAATTTTTACCAACTTCCTCCTGATCCACCACCACCAAAACTTCCGCCGCCAAAACCGCCAAAACTTCCGCCTGATGATCCGCCACCGAAGCCACCATTTCCAAATCCACCACCTGTAAAGAAGAATCCTCCAGGTCCAAAGGTCATTCCACCGCCACGACCACCTTTTCCACCTTTTCTTGAAATAAAAAGAAAAAATAAGATAACAGCAATTATGATGATGGCAATCAAACCGTTATCTTTTTTGTTTTTATTAGCATATTTATCACTATTGTATTCTCCTTTTGCAAGTTTCATAAAAACATTAGTAGTATTGTCTAGTGCTTTGTAATTTTCTCCTAGTTTAAGATAGGGAATAAGCTCTTCTTCAGCTACCTGATTTGTGGTGTAATCAGGAATTACTCCTTCTAATCCCTTACCTGTTGCAATAAAGAATTTTCTGTCTTCGGTAGGTTTTATTAAAATAACGATTCCATTATCTTCTTTTTCTTGCCCTACTTTCCATTTATCACCTAATTCATAAGCAAATTCTGCTGGTTCATACCCTGCTAAATCGTCAATGATTACAATGACAATTTGATTGGAAGTAGTTTCTGCAAATTGGATTAATTTATCTTCTAGTTTTTTTTCTTCTTCTGAGTTTAAAAAATCCGGAAATGCTTTTGAAAGATTATTAACTAATCTTGGTGGGGTGGGAGCATCAGGAATACCATTTTGACTAAAAATGGTTAATGAGATCACCGCAAAAAGAACGATTAAAAAATGTCTTAACATAAATAGGTAGTATTAATCTCCGAAAGAAATATCGTTTGAAAGTTCGTTTGTATCATTAGAATCAAAAGGGAAATGAATTTTCAATTTTTCTCCAGCCTTTTCAATCCCTTTGCAAAGTCCATCTGTAAATTGATTGTTTTTAAAGTGATTAATTATCTCATTCTTAATATCGTCCCAAAAATTAGTTGGAACAATATCATTTATCCCTTTATCACCAATTACTGCAATTTTTTTGTCTTTGATAGATAAATAAAACAAAACTCCATTTCGAAGTTTCGTTTCATGCATTCCAAGTTTCTCAAATACTTCTATGGCTCTTTTAACTGGATCTGATTTACATGTATCTTCCAAATGCAGTCTGATTTCACCTGAAGTATTTAATTCAGCATTTTCAATAGATTTAATAATCTCTTCCTGCTGTTTTTCTGTAAAGAATTTTTGTTTACTCATTGAAAATTAAAAGGCGGTATGTACCGCCTTGATTGTTAGTTTAATTTGAAAAATCTACTGTTGGAGCAACATCGGTTCCTGCTGTAGCAGCAAAAGGAGTTTTCTTAGGAAATGTAGCAGCGTTTAGAAACATACTATTGAAAAAACCACGAATATGCGTGTTGTAAGATTTAATCGTCTCGTTATAATCTTGTCTGGCCTTATTTATTCTATTTTCAGTTCCTTCTAATTGAGCTTGCAATGCACTAAAATTATCTGTAGAACGTATTTGAGGATAAGCTTCAAAAGCAAGGTTAATTGCAGTATTGATTTTTTTTCCCATCAATTCCATATCTTCAGGTGTTTTAGCATTTACAATTCCAGCTCTTGCTTGTGTAACTGATTTTAAAATATCACCTTCATTTTTAGCTGCGCCTTTTACTGTGGCAACTAATTGAGGAATTAAATCAGCTCTTCGTTGATAGCTGGCACCAACATTTCCCCAAGATTCATCAACAGTTTCTTGAAGTCTGATTGCTGTATTATAAGATGAACGATACATCATAAATACAATAACTACTAAACCTACTATAGATAGTAGAATAATGTTTGATTTTTTCATTTTCTATTTTAAATTAATTTTAAACTAATGCTTCAAATCTAATACCAAACGAAATTAGTGACAATTTGTCAATTGACAATATGTAACATTAGTAACAAAGAATACACCTTTGAAATGTTTACTTTTGTTTTATGGAATGGTTTCAAATTGTTGGGTATGTCTTGGGATTATTGATGGGTATAACACTTGGATTGATTGGTGCAGGAGGATCTGCATTGACTGTTCCTATTATGGTTTTTTTATTTCAATTAGATGCAACTTTAGCTACTACCTATTCTTTATTTATTGTTGGATTAACAAGTCTTTTCGGTTCTTTTAAGCAAATTAAAGAGAATCGTGTTGCTTGGAATTTTGTTCTATTATTTGGAATACCTTCTATTGTCTCCATATTTGTCAGTAGAAGAGTTCTACTTCCTGCCATTCCTTCGCATCTATTTGATTTAGGAGCATTATCAGTTACAAAAGATAATCTTCTTTTGGGTATTTTTTCAATAGTATTGATAGGAGCTTCATTTTCTATGATTAAAAAACAAGAGTTTAGCGAACAAACAGTAGAGGATCAAGTCAATAATATTAAGTTGATTATGGGAGGTTTGATTGTTGGATTAGTTACCGGAATGTTAGGAGCTGGAGGAGGGTTTTTGATTATTCCAGCTTTAGTACTTTGGGGCAAATTACCAATGAAAAAAGCTGCAGCTACTTCTTTAATGATAATAACGATTAATTCAATATTGGGTTTTGCATTCGATGAAAATGGTATTAGAAGAATTGATTGGGGACATATGTTTGTGTTTTCTATTATGGCAATTTCTGGAATTTTTATTGGAATCAAATTGTCAGAAAGAATTTCAGGTGAAAAATTAAAGCCAATTTTCGGTTGGTTTATTTTGTTTATGGGAGCCTTTATTTTAGTTCAGCAATTTATAGGAATGTAAAAAACCATTACCTTTGGTTTATAAATACTTTCAATGAAAAATCAAAAAGTGGACATCCTTGCATTTGCGGCACACCCTGATGATGTTGAATTATCTGCATCAGGAACTTTAATGAAGCATATAGAACAAGGGAAAAAAGTAGCTATTGTTGATTTAACTCGAGGTGAATTAGGTTCCAGAGGTAACATTGAAACTCGAAAACAAGAATCTCAAGAAGCATCCTTATTAATGGGGGTGAGTGCTAGAGTCAATTTAGGATTAGCGGACGGTTTTTTTGAACATAATGAAGAAAATTTACTGAAATTAGTAGAACAAATTCGTTTTTTCAAACCTGAAATTGTTTTTGCTAATTCAATTGAAGATCGTCATCCTGATCATTCCAAAGCAAGTAAATTGGTTTCAGATGCTTGTTTTCTTTCTGGACTTGTTAAAGTAAAAACCTTCTTTGAGACTAATAAACAAGAAGCACATAGACCACGATTAGTTTTGCATTACATTCAGGATCGTTATGTTAAACCTGATTTGGTTGTGGATATTACTTCTTTTTATAATCGTAAAATGGAAGCTATATTAGCATACAAGACTCAATTTTTTCAAGAAGGTATTCAGGGGCCTCAAACACCTATTTCTGGTAAAGACTTTTTAGAATTTTTAAAAGGTAGAATGACTGAATTTGGAAGATCAATTGGTGTAAGTTATGCAGAAGGGTTTACTGTTGAAAGAACTATTGGTATTGATGATCTTACTACTCTTTTATAAGTTTGTTTTTAAGTTTTCTTGCAATAGTTAGAATTAAACTACTTTTTTTATAAACTGGATATAAGTATTCATCTCTTGTAAAATTCAAGTTAAATTTTCTTACACTTTCTATTGATGAGCCTCCAAAGTCAAATATCATTCCCGAATTTGAATATTCTTTGATCACATTATCAATAATTAAGTGCATCGCTCCGTATTTTCTTCCCTTATGATTTGCTCCCCCTTTGTGATAAATAATTCTATTATTACAGAAAGTAAAGAAACCCGCAGCAATTATTTCTCTATCTTCATAACATTCGAATATTTTAACTTGATTGACATCTAGTCCGTTTTGAATAAGTTTAAATAAATTTGAATAATGAATTTCTTTTAAATCTTTTATTTTATTTCCCCTACCATTTCGGAACATTGAAACTACTTCTTTTACGTTTTTTGTAGATTCAATTCTTAAATTTAACTTTTTGGCTTTATTGAGATTTCTTTTTAGATTGGTATTATAAATTGTTGCTATTTCATTATATGATTTTGAAAGATTAATAGTTTGACATTGTTTTTGTAAAACAACTACCCCTTTTGGGATATAGTTATTTTGTGGGTGTAGGCTTATGTCTAAAACTTTTACTTTCTTTAATACCTGAGACCAAAATTTGAATTCTATTTCTTCTGAGATTTTCTCCGATGAAAATAGTCCAAATTGCATTGCGTAAATTGGAGTGAAATAATAGCCTATTTTCCATTGTGAATTAATAGTTAACGGAAAGATGTATTTGTAATCATTCGTTATTAATGCGCTCCAATTTGGAAAAACGGCATCCAAATACCAGGAATAAACATATACGTTACCTGAAGATGAATGTTGAATTGTTTCATCCCACTTAGATTTATTTATTTGATTGTTTTCTAAATAGATGATTTCCATCAAACTGTAAGATTATGGTATAGATGATTCAATTTTTCTCCTATAACTTCTTTTGAAAAATTGTCTTTGATCTTTAAGTGTTCCAAATTAATATCAAGTTTCAATGGAATTTCAATAAATGAAAGAAGTGCACCAGTCAGCATTTCAATATTTTCTGTTTCAATTAAAATACTATTATTTTCATTTACTAATTCTTTTGTGGCAGGTATATCAGTTGCAATAACTGGAGTTCCACATGCTAGTGCTTCAGCACATACAATCCCAAATGTTTCATAATTACTAAACATTACCAAAGCATCTGATTGTTGTAGTAGAAGTGCTATATCTTCTGTTTTTTGTTCTTCTTTAAAAAAAACGAAATTGTTGTAAATACCTAATTCTCTTGCTTTTTCATTCATTAATTTCATATCTCCATCACATACAAATGTCATCGAAAAATTTTTAGTGATTTCAGTTAATTGTTTGACAGCTTTTAGGATTCCGTTTACATTTTTAGAAGCATCATCTCCGTTTGAAATGTGTAAAAAATGAATTTTATCTTTTGTTTTTTTTAAAATAGGAGTGAAGATATTTGTATCTACCACATTTCCGATGACTTCAATTTTATCAATTGAATTGGAGTAGATTGATAAGTTTTGTTTAAGAAATTCGCTAACAGCAACAATTTTAGTTGCTTTTTTAAACAACTTTTTTGTTAATTTTTCTTGATTTGAATCAAGTTTATTATCTAATGTAAAACCTGAGTAATGCTCGCTAATAATTAAAGGTAATTTAGTTTTTTGAATTAAGTAGCCTAAAGGAAACAGATGGTGTAGATGAATAATTTCTATAGTATCAAAAAACTCTTCCGCTTTTTTATAGGCAATCGAATATGCTTTTTTGTAAGTTAAAAATTTTAAAAGTGGATTTTTTTTAATTGGTATATATACAATAATTGTTTGTAATGAATCTTTTTGCTTTATATCCAATTCAATCTTTTTGACTCGTGAGTCTGGTTGAATATTTATTACCGAAACATTATTTGAAAGACTTGCTGATTCTGCTTGTTTTTGAATGAAATTTCCATTTGTTGGTTGAATCTTATTTGGATACCACGAACAAAGAAAAAGGATATGTTTAGAATTTGATGTCATTAACTTAATTTATAAATCGACTTCAATTGATCAAGTGCGTAATCAATGTCTGATGTTGTTGTAAATCTTGAAAACGAAAAACGAACATTAGGTCTAGTTACATCAGCATTTATACCATTTAAAACGTGTGAACCAATATTTGCGCCTGAAGTACAGGCACTACCGCCGCTACAAGCTACGCCTTTTAGATCAAGTGAAAATAATAAAAGCCCTTGATTTTCTGATTTTGGGAAACAACAATTTAAAACAGTATACAAACTTTTTTCTGGTAGAACTTCGCCGTGAAATTGCATGTCATCAAAAAGGAGACTTAATTTTTCAATCATATAGCTTTTTATACCTTGAACATGTTGTTTATGATCATTCATTTCATCACAAGCTAATTCTACTGCTTTAGCCATTCCTGCAATTGCGTAAACATTTTCTGTCCCCCCTCTAAGCCCTCTTTCTTGTGAACCACCATGTATAAAAGAATGGGTTCTATTTTTTTTATTTGCATATAAAAAACCTACACCTTTCGGACCATGTAGTTTGTGTGCTGCACAAGTAATAAAATCAATATTTAATTCTTTTAGATCAATTGGTAAATGTCCTATTGTTTGAACGGTATCACAATGAAAAATAGCATTGTATTTTTGGCAAATTTCAGATACTCTATCAATTGGTAAAAGTGTTCCTATCTCATTATTTGCATGCATAAGACTCACTAATGTTTTTTCATCAGTTCTAAGTCGTAATTCTAAATCTTGTAAATCAACATTTCCTTTATTATCAAGATTTACATATTCTATTTTAATTCCAAAAGTATCCTTAAAGTACTCGATTGTATGTCCTACAGCATGATGTTCAATAACGGAACTGATAATTCTTTTTACTCCAAGTGATTCAATTGAAGTATGAATGGCCATATTATCAGCTTCAGTTCCACCAGAAGTAAAGATAATTTCTGCAGGCGAACAGTTTAATTTAGATGCAATTGTTCTTCTGGATGTTTCTAAAATTGCCTTTACTTGTCTACCATATGAATGAGAAGAAGAAGGATTACCAAATTCTTCTTTTAGTAAAGGTATCATTGTATCAAAAACTTCTGATGCAATAGGTGTTGTCGCTGCGTTATCTAAATAAACTCTTTTCATCTAATTTCTTATTTTTTCATACATAATTTCATACGTACAATTCTTTTGGAAGCTTCGTCAACTTTTTGTTTAAAAGACATGTCTTCTTGGTATTTTTTTAAGATAGAAGAATAAGCTTTGTCTATATTTAAAGGCATTAAAATGATATCAACTCCTGCTTCAATAGCTTTAATTTCTGCATTTGGAATACTGCTAACACCTCCCATATTCATTGCGTCTGTTACAATTAATCCTTTGAATTTGTATTCATTACGTAGTAGGTTTGTTACAATCTCAGGGGATAAGGTAGATGGCAATCCCTTTGTATCATATTTTGGATTATTTTGTACAGCAATATGAGCAACCATAACCGAAAGTACACCATCTTGAATTAGTTTTGGATAATTTTTTATTTCTTTTAACTCCCCATCAATAACTTGTAATGATTTGTGAGTGTCACCAGATACTAATCCATGTCCTGGAAAATGTTTTGCTGTTGCTATGATTCCATTTTTTTGTGTTTCTTGAATGAATGCATTTGACCAAGGAATAATATTTTCAGGAACAGCTCCAAAACTTCTAAAACCCACAGTCTTATTAGGTGACATATCAACAACAGGAGAGAAATTGTAATTGATGCCAATATCATTTAGATCCTTTGAAATGATATTCGTATATTTTCTAACTTCATCAATTGTTTTCATTTCATTTGCCTTAATCACAGGGGTAGATCCAGTTATCTTACGATTGACCAAACTTGGTTCTGCATCTGCTGAATATAAAAAAGGTAAATTATTTTTATGTGGATTTAATTCGTTATATGCCTTTATCCAATTTGTAAATTCTTCTTTGGTACCGTTTAACATTAAAACTCCACCAATTTTGTTTTCCTTTATTTTGTTAGTTATCAAATCATTTGTCTCTCCTAGTCGACCAACTGCAGGCATTAACAATTGAGCAACTTTAGTTTCATCATTTAGAGTACTAAAAATCGAGTCAACATCCTTTTCAAGTTGCTTATTTTCATTAAGAAAATCATTTATTGTGAAAGAATGATTGATTGCTGGATGATAAGTGATTTGAGTATCTTCACTTTTTGTAGTGCCTTTTTTTTCATTTTGTTGCGCACAACTTTGAAGTACTATAGCAAAAACTGCTGCTGTGAAAGTTAATTTATTCATAGTTTTATTTAATTCTATACAAATTTACATTCTTTCATTTTTAATGAGTGGATGGGTTTGTTAACTTTTACACAAGTTTATTGACATAATTCTTCATATTTTAATTAATTGTTTATCAGTAAAATTCATTTTTTTGATTAAATTATATAAGAAAAAATAAAATGAATACAAGTTTTTCAATTAAAAATTGGGCCTTAGAAGATAGGCCAAGAGAGAAATATGTTACTAAAGGTATGAATTCGTTGACTGATGCAGAACTATTTGCAATTTTGTTAGGTAGCGGTTATAAAGAAAAGTCAGCTTTAGATTTATCAAAAGAGATGTTAATGTCTGTTTCAAACAACTTGGATGATTTTGCTCGATTGACAATGAAAGACTTAATGAAGTTTAAAGGGATTGGAGAAGTCAAGGCAATTTCATTACAAGTTGCGTTTGAAATTGCCCGTAGGAGAATTTTAGCAGAACATACAATTGATGTAATTAAGTCATCGTACGATGTTTTTAGGCTTTTAGGCTCAAAATTGCAAGATTTAATTGTTGAAGAGTTTCACATTATTTTAATGAATAGAAAAAATAAAATACTCTCTGTACACAAAATTTCAGAGGGAGGTACTTCAGGTACAGTCGTGGATGCGAAAATTATTTTCAAAAAAGCAATTGATCATTTAGCATCTTCATTGATATTAGTTCATAATCATCCTTCGGGTAACAAATTACCAAGTAATGCAGACATGGAAATTACGAAAAAAATTAAGTCATTTGGAGAACTAATTGATATAACAATTTTAGATCATATTATTATTGCTAATGATAATTACTTTAGTTTTGCAGATGAAAATGTATTATAATATATAGTAAGTGAAAAAAATTCTGACAGTCATAGGTGCAAGACCACAAATTATAAAAGCAGCGGCAATAAGTAGAGCTATTAAAAATTTGTATTCGAATCAATTAAAAGAGATTATTGTCCACACAGGTCAACATTACGATGATAACATGTCAGCAATATTTTTTGAAGAACTTGAAATTCCGATACCAGAATACAATTTAAATGTTGGAAGTGGAAGTCATGGCATACAGACTGCAAGGATGATTGAAGGGATGGAAAAGTTAATTCTACAAGAAAATCCGGATGGTATAATTATTTACGGGGATACAAATTCTACAATAGCCGCAGCTTTAGCAGCATCTAAAATTCATATTCCCGTTTTTCATATTGAAGCAGGTTTAAGGAGTTTTAATAAATCAATGCCAGAAGAAATAAATCGGATATTATCGGACCATATTTCTACTTTATTATTTTGTCCAACGCAAACAGCAATAGATAATTTAGTAAAAGAAGGTTTTTCTTTATCAACTGAAAATAAGCCTTCTGTAGATAATCCACATGTGTATTTATGTGGCGATATCATGTATGATAACAGCATGTATTTTTCAAAAATTTCAGATGTTAAATCATCTATTATTAAAGAAATTGATGTGGAAAATCAAAATTATATCTTGGTTACAATTCATAGAAATGCTAACACTGATGACGGGCTAAGATTGAATTCGATTTTTAATGCGTTAACTTACATTCAACAAACAACAGGTTTTGATATTGTTCTTCCATTGCATCCGCGGACAAATAAAATGATGGATCAATTGTTGAGTAAGGAAAATAAGGCTTTAATAAAAGAGAATAAAAAGTTTAAAATAATACCACCTGCTGGTTTTCTGGATATAATTTCTTTAGAAAAAAATGCATCATTGATAATAACGGATAGTGGAGGGCTTCAAAAAGAAGCTTATTTTTTCAAAAAACCTTGTGTTATTCTAAGACCTGAAACTGAATGGGTAGAAATAGTTCAAAATGGAAATGCCATTATTGCGGATGCAGATCAATATAAAATTGTTGAAGCTTCAAATCAATTATTGACTAAAAAAGAATACACATTTCCTAACTTATTTGGGGATGCTAAAGCATCTGAATTTATAGTTCAAAAAATTATTGATTGTATTAATTAATATGCTTGTAGTATTTGTAGATGAAGTTTCTGAAAGGTTGATTTACACCTTAGATTTCATTTTTCGTGACAGAAAGATTGAATATCAAATCACTAATGATCCGATTTTTTATAACAAATTAGAAGGATTTAAATTTAATTATTCGAATCGCGTATTTGAATCAGGAGTTCAGATTAGACCAAGTGATGTTATTTTTTCAGAAGAAATAAAAGAATATCAGATTGTTAATTCTTTATTTTTTAAAATTGAGTGTCTCTCTTTTGATGGTGTAGTAGACCCTATAGCATCCGTTTTTTATTTGATTTCTCGATACGAAGAATACGTTGTTTTGAAGAGGGATAGCCATGATCGATTTCAAGCTAAAAACAGTATCCAATTTAAATATGGATGGTTAAAATATTGTATCTGCGATCGATGGTGTGAAGATTTGATATCATTTATGGAAGAAGAGTATCAAAAACCACTTTCTTCTTTTAAGTTTCAAACTACGATCATACCTACATTTGATATAGATAATGTCAGAGCATACGAATGGAAAGAAGGTATAAGGACATGGGTAGCAATATTGAAAGATCGCATTTCTAAAAATGTTGAAAGTCTTGAGCTTAGAAGTAAAGTCTTAAATAAAGAACAAAATGATCCTTATGATACTTTTGATTATATAATTGATCTTTCTGAGCGAGGTTTTGATGTTAAACTATTTTGGTTGGTTGGCGATTTTGCAAAATACGATAGAAATATTTCGGTAAATGATAAAAGACATCGAACTTTGATTAAAAAAATGTCTTTACAGTCAACCGTTGGAATACATCCAAGTTATAAATCAAATTTAAGTGGGTATTATCTTGAAAGAGAAATAGATAGAATTGAAGATGTAATAGGAGAAAAACCTACCATTTCCAGGCAACATTATTTGAAGCTTTCATTACCACAGTCATATAGACAATTAATCCATTATGGTATTACAGATGATTATACGATGGGATATGCCGACGAAGTCGGGTTTAGAGCGGGTACAGCCAGGTCATTTTATTTTTTCGACTTACAAAAAAATCATATCACTAATTTATTAGTACATTCCTTTGCTTATATGGATAGAACTTTGAAAGATTATTTAACGCTTTCTAAAGGTGAAGTTTTTCAATTAGTAGAAGAGTTGTTTAGAGAAGTAAATGCTTATGGAGGAGAATATATTTGTCTTTGGCATAATGAATCTATTGGTAATGCTTTAGGGTGGGACGGTTGGAATGAAGTTTTGGAATATACGTTGAATTTTAAACATGAAATCCATTGAAACTAAAAATTGATTTTGAAGTAAGCTCTTCAAAAAAAAAAATAACATATAATAGTAAGTGTATTTTTTTAGGTAGTTGTTTTTCAGACGATATTTCACGAAAAAAAGAAGAAGTTGGCTTTGATGTACTGTCTAATCCATTCGGAACATTATTTCATCCTTTGGCTATTTTAAATCTTTTTGAAGAGATAGATATTGAAGAGACTTGTTTTCAGCGTGATGATATATGGTTTTCTTGGTTGACTTCGGGTACAATTTTTGACATGAGCAAAGATGCACTAACTGATAAAATAAACTCTTTGTTTACAGATTTTTATGTTTATCTAAAAGAAGCTGATTTCTTGTTTTTAACATTTGGTACTTCCATCGGATACAGATTAGAGTCGAATAATCTGTTAGTGGCTAATTGTCATAAAATGAACAGTTCATTGTTTGTTAAAGAATTGACCCTTTCTGATCAAATGTCATTACAATGGGAAAAATGTATTCAAAAAATTCAAAAAATTAATCCAAATATTGAAGTTGTTTTTACTGTTAGTCCTGTAAGACATATTAAAGAAGGTATTGTTCTAAATAATATAAGTAAATCCCAATTATTTTCATTAATTCATAACCTAAATGGAAATTATTTTCCATCATTTGAAATTGTGAATGATGAATTGAGAGATTATCGTTTTTTTAAGGACGATTTAGTTCATCCAAATCAAAGTGCTATTGATTATGTTTGGGAAAAATTCAAAGCAACTTATATGGACAATCAAACAAATTTGTTGATTGATGAGGTTTTTAAAGTAAAACAAATGTTGCATCACAAAACACTATATCCTAATAGTATAGAATCTAAAAAATTCCAAGAAAAAATAAACTTTAAAAAATCTGAAATACTGAAGAAATTACCAAATATGAAATGGTAACAATGATTTGTTTATTTTATCCCTAAATGATCCTTTTAGGATTGATAATTACTTGTATATTTGTAATCTGAATTAAAAGTATCTTAACTATGGCTGATAAGGCAATTGCAAAACCTGGAAAAACCACTAAGAAAAGTACGATGAGTGGTACAACCAAATTTTCAAAAGAAACTTATATTAAATGGTATAAGGATATGCTTTTGATCCGTCGTTTCGAAGAAAAAGTAGGTCAGTTGTATATTCAGCAAAAATTTGGCGGATTCTGTCACTTATATATAGGGCAAGAAGCTATAGTTGCTGGTACAATTTCTGCATGTCGTCCATCTGATAGTCATATGACTGCATATCGTGATCACGCACATCCTTTAGCATTAGGAACAGATCCACGTGTATTGATGGCTGAGTTATATGGTAGAAAAACAGGTTGTTCAAAAGGAAAAGGTGGTTCAATGCACTTTTTTGACAAAGAAAGAAATTTTATGGGAGGGCATGGAATCGTTGGGGCTCAAATTCCTATGGGTACTGGCGTTGCTTTCGCTGAAAAATATAATGAAACTGATAATGTTGTTTTTGTTTCTATGGGAGATGGTGCCGTAAGACAGGGTGCTTTACATGAAACATTCAACATGGCAATGATGTGGAAACTTCCTGTAATTTATATTATTGAAAATAATAATTACGCAATGGGAACTTCTGTAGAAAGAACAACTAATGTTCAAGATTTATCAAAAATTGGTCTTTCGTATGAAATGCCGTCTAAATCTGTGAATGGTATGTCTCCTGAAGCAGTTCACGAAGCAATATCAGAAGCGTGTGATAGAGCAAGAAGAGGTGATGGACCGACATTATTAGATATTCGTACTTATAGATATAAAGGTCACTCGATGTCTGATCCACAAAAATATAGAACGAAAGAAGAAGTTGCAGAGTGGATGGAACAAGATCCAATCGATCATTGTTTAAACGTTATTAAAGAAAATAAATGGATGTCCGAAGATGAAATTCAAGGTGTCATTGATTGGGTGAAAACAGAAGTAGAAGAATCAATTACATTTGCTGAAAATTCTCCTTATCCAGAAGCTGAAGAATTATATAAAGACGTTTATACGCAAGAAGATTATCCATATATCAAAGAATATTAATCAAAAAGAATTATGGCTGAAGTAATATATATGCCTAAATTAAGTGACACCATGACAGAAGGGGTTGTTGCAGAATGGCATAAAAAAGTTGGTGATAAAGTATCAAATGGAGAATTGTTAGCTGAAATCGAAACAGACAAAGCAACAATGGAATTTGAATCTTTTTATGATGGTGTTTTGTTACACATCGGTGTAGAAAAAACAAAAGCTGCTCCTGTAAATGCTATTTTAGCTATTGTTGGTGAAGCTGGTGAAGATATTTCTAATTTATTGGCTGGTGCTTCAGCTCCTGTAGTTGAAGATGTTAAAACAGAAACTCCAGCTCCTGCACCTGTTGCAGCTCCTATCGTAAATACAACGGCTCCTTCTGTAGCTAAAACATCACCTGCTCCAGTTGTAGCAACAGATGGATCTAGAGTGTTAGCTTCTCCTTTAGCTAAAAAGTTAGCTGAAGAAAAAGGAATAGATATTAATATGGTAAGTGGTACAGGTGATGCTGGTCGTGTTGTTAAACGTGATATAGATCATTATACTCCATATGTTCCTGGTGCTTCAAAAGTTGTTTCAACTCAGGTTTCTGGTGTTGAGTCATTTGTTGATGAACCTGTTTCTCAAATGAGAAAAGTAATCGCTCGTCGATTAGCTGAAAGTAAATTCACTGCCCCACATTTTTATTTAACTATAGATGTGGATATGGATAATGCTATTGCATCTAGAAAAGTTTTAAATGCACAAGATGGTGTTAAGGTTTCTTTTAATGACATGGTAATTAAAGCAGTTGCAATGTCTTTAAGAAAACATCCTGCAATTAATTCATCTTGGTTGGGTGATGTGATAAGAAGAAATCATCATGTTCATATTGGTGTTGCTGTTGCTGTTGATGAAGGTCTATTAGTGCCAGTTGTAAGATTTGCTGATTCAAAAGGATTTACGCAAATTGGAAATGAAGTAAGAGAATTTGCTCAAAAAGCGAAAGACAAAAAATTACAGCCTTCTGATTGGGAAGGGAATACTTTTACAATCTCTAATTTAGGAATGTTCGGTATAGATTCATTTACTGCAATTGTTAACCCACCTGATAGCTGTATTTTAGCTGTTGGAGGAATTTCTCAAGTTCCTGTTGTTAAAAATGGACAAGTAGTTCCTGGAAATGTTATGAAATTAACTCTTTCTTGTGATCATAGAGTTGTAGATGGTGCTTCTGGTGCAGCATTTTTACAAACTCTTAAAGGTTATTTAGAGAATCCAGTTACGATGTTGACTTAATCAATTTTATTGGTATATTAGAACGTCCTTATCAAATCGGTAAGGACGTTTTTTTTTGATTAGCATGAACCTGATAATAAAAGCTTTTTTATTTTTTGCTGTTTTTCTTAGTACTAAAATTTCAGCACAAGTTGCTCCATTTGTTGATTTCTCTGGATATTTAAATACATTCTATAAGGGAAATATAAGAACATTAGAATTACAACGTGTAAATTCTTTTTCAGCAGGAGATAATATACTAGTTTATATAGATAATAGAGAAAACTTTAAAGTTTTCAATGGGGAAAAAACAGAGCAAATTACTGTACAACAAGTGAAATTTCAACATTCTGATAATATAGTTGCTTGGCAAATAGGTAGTTTTTTATATGGATATGAAAATGGAAATAAAAAGACTTTGTGTGCAAATACAGGAGATTTTATTGTAAAAGATAGTTTTATTGTTTTTCAAGATACTCGTTTTAAAACAATTAATGTTTGGTATAAAAATGAGATTATACATTTAATGCAACAAACTGGTGATATGACTATGCCGGAAGCTATAGGGGAAAATATTATAGGTTTCAAAGATAATGGAGATGTATATCGTATTTTTTGGAGAGGTAAGTTTTATGAAATAGGTGGTAATGCTTATCAAATGGAAATGAATGCTGGCACAGATGTTATTAGTTTTAATAATACTGTTACTAAAAATTTTACTGTATTTGAAAAAGGGGAATTTTATGATGTTGAAAATGCCTTTATGAAAAAATATAAATCGGGTAGAGGTTTTGTTATATATGAAGATCAGATTGGTAACTTATGGAAGTTTCAAAATGGAGATAAATTTAATGTAAGTGATTTCAATTCTGGTTTATGGGAAGTGGTAGATGATAGTTTTATTTGGAATGAAAATAATTTACTTTTCACATTAGAGAATAATGTTAAAACACAAATTATAAATTATATACCATCTGATTATATGCTAAAAAATGGAATGTTTAGTTATCGAAATAATCTTGGAGGGGTCTCTATTTTTTATAAAGGTAAAAATACATTACTCACAAATCAAACAGAAAGTAAATATACCATCTACGGAAATAATGTATTGGTAGAATTGTTTAATAAATCATTTTTATATTATTCTGATGGGGAGATTATCCATAATTAATCTGATAACAATTGCCGTTTTATTTTTATTTGTAAACGATTCGTTTGCTCAACCAGGCAGTAAACCTAATTCTCAAAAGATTGGTGTCCTTTCAGGAAAAGTGATAGATAGTTTAACAAAGTTGCCTATTGAATATGCTTCAATCAAGCTTTTTAATATAAAAGATTCAAGTATAGCTGGAGGTATTTATACCAATAGTACTGGAGATTTTATATTAGATCAAATTACCACTGGAAAGTATTTTGTAAAAGTGTATGCAACGAATTATCAATTTCAGGAAATAAGAGATATAAGTTTTTCATCAGATAAAACAGACCGAACACTTGGTGTTATCCGTTTAGTTAGTAAAGTAAAGGAGCTAAAAGAAATTATTATCACTTCAAATAAAAAGATGCTTGAGACTTCATTCGATAAAAAAGTGTATAATATTTCAGATGATATTTCAGCTAGAGGTGGTTCTGTAGTTGATGCACTATCAAATGTTCCTTCGGTAGAAGTTGATCAAGATGGTAAACTATCCATGCGAGGAAGCGGAAATGTAACTGTCTTGATTGATGGAAGACCCAGTACGTTAACTAGAGATGGTGGAAATTTCTTATCAGGGATTCCAGCAAATATGGTTGAAAAAGTTGAAATTGTAACCAATCCTTCAGCGAAATACGATCCAGATGGTACTACAGGGATTATAAATATTGTTTTGAAAAAGAATAAATTAAGAGGGATTAATGGTAATTTCAATTTGAGTGGCGCGACAGGAGATTTGTATAATGGTTCAAGTTCGCTTAGTTATCGTACGGCAAAAATAAATGCTTATGGTACTTACGCTTATAAACATTATGAAGGTGAACGAAATAATTTTAATTTGCTAAATCGTTATATAGACAATAACTTATTCAGATTAAAACAAGATCGTTTAGGAACAGACTATAATGTAACACATACGTTAAAAGTTGGTTCTGATTTTTATTTAAAAGATAGAAATACGCTTGGGGTTTCTTTTATAGGAAATCTGGGTGAGAGAAATCGTAAGGGAGACCTACAAAACAAACAATTAGATAGCTTAGATAATGTTTTAGGTAATTGGTATAGAAAATCTTATGATCCTTCTAAGCAAAAAAGTATGGATTTGAATTTAAATTATAAATGGGATTTTAAAGAGGATAAAGGGTATTTAAATTTTGATATTACTCAATCTATGAATTTGGATACTACAGGAGGGGAATATGATCAATCATATAGTAATATTTATAGAAAAAATTTACTCCAACGTTTATCAAATAGTGAAGCAGGGAATGTAAATACTGCAATGCTTGATTTTGTGCATGTTTTTCCAAAAAACATCAAATTGGAAGCGGGTATTAAATCAATTTACCGAACAAATTTGATTCATTCTCATTCAGAAACGTTTGATACCATAAATGGTTTTTACAAAGGAGATACTCTTTCAACTTTTGATTATAGTTAT
This sequence comes from Flavobacteriia bacterium, assembly GCA_947464135.1. Taxonomy (GTDB): domain Bacteria; phylum Bacteroidota; class Bacteroidia; order Flavobacteriales_D; family Crocinitomicaceae; genus CANHVK01. The sequence continues at coordinate 17,253 of CANHVK010000027.1, forward strand.
AAAGAACAAATTCTATCTTCCTATACAAATTTTGCGCAACAACTTTCTAAATTTAAATATCAAATAGGTTTGAGAATAGAGCAATCAAGTCAAATTCCAAACTTGGTTTCAAAGAATGAAATTTATCCTAAAAACTATTTTAATCTATATCCTTCCGCATTTTTAACTTATAAACTAAAAGACAATATCGATTTAAATGCAAATTATTCAAGAAGGATAAATCGTCCTACAAGCGATAATTTAAATCCATTTACTAGCTATGCAGATCCTTATAATTTGAGAATGGGAAATCCAGCTGTCAATCCTGAATTTATTCACTCATTTGAAGTTGGTTTAGGAATGAATAATAAGAAAATGCAGATTTCAATAAATATGTTTTACAAACAAACATCAAATGTATTACAGCGTTATAGGATGTTTTATCCAAATGGATATGCTGCTTTGACTTATATTAATATTGATAAATCGGAAAGTATCGGTAGTGAATTGGTAATAACTTATAGACCAATTCCTGTTTGGAAAAACACAATGTCTTTTAATGGGAATGAAATTAGTTTTTTTGATGATGTAATTCAATTAACAAACAGTAAAGGATTTAATTGGAGTACTAAATACATTGGTTCGTTTGAATTTTGGAAGAGAACTGCAACAATACAAGTAAATGCTAAATACAGTGCGCCTATAGTTACACCACAGGGTACTTTTCAGCCAAGGGCATCAGTAGATCTCTCTTCGGATAAAACATTTAAGGATGGAAAATGGTCTTTAGGACTTAAAATTTCTGATGTTTTTAATACGCAGGAATTCAGGGTAAAAGGAAATCAATATAATATTCAACAAGAATCTGTTTTTAAACAAACTACTAGAAGATTTTATATAAATTTTGCTTATAAATTTGGTAAAATGGAAGTTTCTAAAAAGGTTAAAGTTTCAAATGAAAATAATGGAGGTGGGGGAGATTTTTAAAATAGTAATTTAACTATTTCTTTCGCTTCTTTTACATCATGTACTCTTAAAATATTTGCTCCTTTAGATATAGCAATTGTATTTAAAATTGTAGTTCCATTTAAAGATTCATTAGGTGTTGTATCTAACTTTTTATAGATCATAGATTTTCTTGATACACCTACTAGGATTGGTTGTTTTAAAAAATAGAAATCTTCGAGTTTGTTTAGTAATTCAAAGTTTTGCTCTATAGTTTTAGCAAAACCAAAACCAGGGTCAATTATAATTTCAGTAAGACCCAATTCATGAAGAAGTTCAAGTTTTTGAGAAAAATAATTTATCATTTCTTTAAATATACTCTTGTAATCAGTATGAGATTGCATTGTTTGCGGGGTACCTTTCGAATGCATTAATATATAGGGTGTTTTGTTTTTTGCAATTACATTTATCATATTTTTATCTAATTCACCACCACTTATATCATTAATGATATCAGCGCCATTATCAATTGCAATTTGAGCAACTTGTGAACGAAAAGTGTCACAGCTTAGTATGCAATTAGGAAATATAGATTTAATCGCTTTTATTGGTTCACTAATTCTTTTTAGTTCTTCTTCAATTGAAATATTACTTGCACCTGGTCTAGTCGAATATCCACCGATATCAATAATATCAGCACCATCGTCTAAGTGTTTTTCAATTTGACTTAGAATATTATTAATAGAATTAAATCTACTGTTTTCGTAAAAAGAATCTGGAGTAATATTAACAATCCCCATTATTTTTGGAGTGCTTAAGTCTAATAACTTTTTGCCTATTTTAAGGTGGTTTTTCATAGGAATTTATTAATTTCAACTCTTAAATTTAAATATAAATGCAGACTTCTGAACAATACAATAAAGTTATATCAAGTTGTAGAGAAATATATTCTAAAAAAACCAAAGATTATGGGACAGCTTGGAGAATTTTAAGACCAAGTTCGTTGACTGATCAGATTTTTATTAAAGCTCAGAGAATTAGAACAATACAAGAAACAGGTAGCAACTTGGTTGGAGAAAGCATTTCTGATGAATTTCAGGCAATAGTAAATTATTGTATAATGGCCCTAATTCAATTAGAATATACTTCTGAAAATATAGAGCTTTCAGAAGACGAAGCACTTGATTTATATGATAATTATGCAACTGCAGCTTTTGAATTAATGAAGAAAAAAAACCATGATTATGGTGAAGCATGGAGAGATATGCGTGTAAGTTCATTAACGGATTTAATTTTAATGAAAATACTTCGTGTAAAGCAAATCGAAGACAATAAAGGAAAAACGTTAATTAGTGAAGGTATTGACGCAAATTATTATGATATGTTGAACTATGCAGTTTTTTCTTTAATACATATTACCTATTAAATTAATTTTTAAAACATAATTTAAATTATATGAAAAAAGCATTTGAATGGTATGGTCAGTCTTTGGTAATTAATTCAATTCTAATAACTGTTAATTTTTTAGGGGTTTCATTTACGACAATGGGATTTCATAAAAATTTCGAAAATCAACAAGGTGTTTTTGTATTGATTGGTATTTTGTTAATATTATTGAGTTCAATAGGACTGTTTTTTCTCAAAGGAAAGGAATTTATGTCCTTGGTTTCAAGAGTTTTGGTTGGAGGGTTGTTCATCGTTTCTGGTTTAATAAAAGCAAATGATCCACTTGGGTTTAGTTATAAGTTAGAAGAATATTTTGAAGATGGTGCTTTAGCTTTTAGGATAAAAGAATGGTTTGGAGTACCTGGATTTTCATTAGAATTCTTAATTGACTATGCGCTCTTTTTTAGTGTTCTAATATGTATAGTAGAAATCGTTTTAGGAGTACTGGTAATTATCGGCGGAAAGATTAGATTCACTTCTTGGATGTTAATGATAACTATGGTGTTTTTTACATTTTTAACGTGGCATACAGCAAATTGTGATTCTAATAAAAAATTTACAGATCGTGATACTTACAAAGTAAATGATTCTGTTGGTTTAGAAAAAATACAGTTATCAAAAACAAACAAAGAGATTAAGATAGTATCTATAAATTCATCTGAAATAATTATTGATGAAATGAAACAACCACAATGCGTTACAGATTGTGGCTGCTTTGGAGATGCTATGAAAGGATCGGTAGGCAGATCGTTAACACCATCAGAATCATTATGGAAAGATTACATTTTGTTATATTTCGTATTTTGGATTTTTATTTCAAGTAAGTTAATCCGCCCAAATTCTATTCGTCAAAACTTGTATATTATACCTATCTCTTTGTTAGTGATCTCCTTTTTTTCGTTTGTATTTGGTTGGTACTTTCCAATTTTATTTGCGATAATCTCAATATTGATTGCGCTTTGGGTAAATCGAGCTGGGGGGAAAATATTAGGGAATTATTGGGGAAGTTCACTTGCTGTAGTCTTTGTTTGTTTAATTTTTACAAGTTACGTGCTAATGTATGAACCTGTAAAAGATTACAGACCTTATTCAGAAGGGTCTAATTTGAAGCAAAAAATGAATGATGGTGTAGAAGGTAAATATTTGAATTTATTAGTATACAAAAATTTAAAGACTGGAGAAAAAGTTGAATATGAAGGCTCTAGTCAAGAGTATATAAACTCTAAAATTTGGGAGAAAACAAATCTTTGGAAATATGATACAATGGTTTCTAAAGAAATAATAGCAACACGTTTACCATCCATTTCTACACAATTTAATCCTACATTATTGGTTTCAGAACTAGGGGAAAATGAGAAACAATTAGATTTTATTCAAAAAATATTGAAACCAAAAAGAGTTAGTGGTTTTGAGTTGTATGATATAGAAAATAATAACAATTTACAAGTTACCAAACAAGAATACGAAGATAATTATTCAGATACTTCATTTTATAAAATTGAAAAAGAGATAATGGTCGATCAGGAATTACCTTCTGAAATTTCAATTCGTGATTATATAACAAAAGCTCCAATAATTTTCATTTTGTTTTCTAAAGAGTTAAGAAAAGCTGAAATTGAGGACATGGCTAAATTAAAATCATTAGAAAAAATATTAAGAAGAAAGAACATTCCTTTTGTTTTAATTACAAATGAAGAGCATGGTTATGTTGTTGGGTGGTTGAAAAAAAACAGATTGAAATTACCTGCTTTCACTAATGATGCGACAGAATTAAAGGCTATAGCAAGATCCAATCCGTCATTGATGGTTGTGAAGAATGGAATTGTTAAAGGTAAATATCCAAACAAAGCTTTACCTTCAATAGAATGGTTTAAAAAACATATATTAAATTAATTTTTTTAAATGAGAAAAAAAATAGTAGCAGGAAATTGGAAAATGAATTTATTGCATTCTGATGCAATTCGATTGTTTTCAGAAATAGAGAATCAACAAGTCTCTGAAGATGTAATTAGAATCGTTTTTCCTCCATGTATTTATATTTCAGATTTGATTAAAAGCGCTAAAAATGTTCTTGTTGGTGCTCAGAACTTTTACCCTAAAGAAAATGGCGCTTATACAGGTGAAGTTTCTATTAATCAATTAAAAGATATAGGAGTTAATCATGTATTAATTGGTCATTCTGAAAGAAGAATGTTCTTTAATGAAACAAATGAATTTTTAAAGGAGAAAGTGGATGCTGCGATTCATTTGGGGATGCATGTGATTTTTTGTTGTGGAGAATCTTTAGAAGTAAGAGATACCAATAATCATGAATCCTTTGTGATTAATCAATTGAATTCTAGTTTATATCATTTGACATCAGATCAGCTTAAATTAGTTACTATTGCTTATGAACCAATTTGGGCAATAGGTACCGGAAGAACGGCTACTTCTCAGCAAGCTGAAGAAATGCATTCACATATAAGAAAAAGTGTTTTAGAAAGATATGGCAATGAATCAGCGGATTCTATATCGATACTATATGGTGGAAGTTGTAATCCTTCTAATGCAAAAGAGTTATTTTCTTGTTCAAATGTTGATGGTGGACTTATTGGTGGTGCTTCATTGAAGGCAGATGATTTTTTCTCGATTTCAACAGCATATTAATGGATAGAATCAAAGTAACCTATATATTTTCAGAGTTAGAACCTTGGAATGAAGTAGTTATTGCCGCACTTTCCGAATTAGGATTTGATAGTTTTGTTGAAATAGAATCAGGTATTGAAGCTTATATCAATGAAAATGAATTTGATACAGACCTTTTAGATGTTGGAATATTAAAAGAAATTCAAGAACTAGTTCAATTACATGTTTCTATAGAAAAAATTCCTTTTCAAAATTGGAATGCTGTTTGGGAATCTGACTTTAAGCCTGTTTTTGTAGAAGATAAATTAACGATCATAGCACCATTTCACGATCCATCAATTGTAGTAGGATTACCTATAATTATTCAACCCCAAATGTCGTTTGGTACCGGTCATCACCAGACTACTTGGATGATGTCTAAGATTTTACTTGATATGTCAAAAGTTCCAACTAAAGTTCTTGATATGGGGACAGGAACCGGAGTTTTAGCAATCATATCAGAAAAACTTGGAGCAGAAAACGTTTTAGCTATAGACATCGAACCATGGTCTGTAGAAAATACGATTGAAAATGCTGAAAGAAATAATTGTAAAAATATTATTTCTAAATGCGGAGATATAGATTTGATTAAGGGGCACAATTTTGATTTAATATTAGCTAACATTAATAAAAATATATTAAAATCTCATTTGGAAGATTATTCAAGTGCTATGAATCAGGGGGCTAAACTAGCTTTAAGCGGTTTTTTTGAAACAGATGTTGATGAATTGATTTCTGAAGCAACAAAATTTGGTCTAAAATTTGATTCTTTGGTTACGAAAGAAACATGGGCAGCAATCATTTTAATTAAATAATTTAACAAATGAAAAAAATAATTTTATTATTCACTTTGATTTTAATTAGTCTTACTGGTTTTACTCAATCTTATTCACAGAACAGAGAAAAATTTATAAAAGAATTATTAAATGTATTGAGTGATTTAAATACATCTGATCCAAAAGACTTTGTTAAGAAAGAGTTACAACCACTTTTAATTGAAACTACTGATTTTCCTGATGATCAATTTAAAAAAATGGTAGAAACTTGTAATTTGATGGAAGAGAAAAAAATACATCCTTTTCCTGAGACATATAATTACGTTTATTCTATGTATTCGATTGTTGTTAAAAGACAATCTTTGGCCAGTTATAGGGCTTGGCATGGATCGGTAGAACAACTTTTAAATTCGAAAAACATCAACAGATTTAAAGATTTTATAGAGTTATCAGCCGATTTTTTTTCTAAGTCTGTCATTGCTGAAACCCCAAATCATGCATGGTTTTATAAAGGAGGTGATTTTGCTTTTGATGTTACAGACAAACCTGTTATCAAATTTGATGGTGGTAAATTAGTATGTCTCGTTAAAAACACTTTAGAATCTTCAAAAAAAGAAAAGCCTTTTCACGACAGTATAGTCATTGATGGTTCTAAAGGGGTGTATGATCCTTTTTTAAAGAAATATGTTGGAAGAGGTGGTAAAATTTATTGGGAAAAAGTAGGCCTTAAAAAAGAAGTGTCAAATGCTACATTGTTTGGGTATGATATTCCCATGAAATCAACAAATATTAATTGTGATACTGTCTTACTTGTAACACCTTATTTTTCTAAACCGATTTATGGTAAATTAACTGATAGAGCTTTTGTTATAACAAGAGAAATGGATAAAACCTTCCCTTATTTTGTTTCTTTTGACAAAAGATTAGCGATTAAAAATATAAAAGAAGACGTTGATTATGAAGGTGGTTTTTCATTACAAGGTGCAAGTTTTATAGGGGTAGGAACTGTTAGAGAACCCGCAAAAGTATTTATATATAAAGATGGAAAGAAATTTGTTAAATTATCATCTTTAAATGTTTCTATAGATCCCAAAAAGATTATTTCTCCTTCATCTCACGTAGTTATTTTTATAGGTGCAAACGATTCAATTACTCATCCGGGGTTAGATATCAATTATAATATTGAACATAATTCATTAGAATTTGCAAGGGGTAAAGTTGGAACAACTGCAGCGCCCTTTTCGAGTTCATATCATAATTTAGATATGTATGTTCCAAAAATAGTATGGAAAAAAGGTGTAGAGGAACTTACATTCACTTATGATTTTGGTATCAGTCAAGAACAAAGAATTGCAAAATTTGAGTCGAAAAATATGTTTGATTCCAGATTATATGAACGATTGAATTCAATGGAAAAAACTCATCCTTTGGTTTCAATTGCAGATTTTTGTAATCAAACTGGAGAAAAAGTGATAAATGAAGGTAAACTTGCTTCCGCTTTAAATAAGACGATTGATCAAGCAAAGCAAATGATGCTTGAATTAAATTCTTTAGGTTTTATTAATTATGACCCAGAATCTAAGGTTATTGTTGTAAATCAAAAATTGTTCAATTTCGTTCAAGCTAGAGCTGATCAAATTGATTATGATAACTTAATTTTTATTTCTGATATGCGTCCAAAAAAAATCGAAGGAAAAACGGAAGAGCAAATTTTGATGGATGAGAATTTAGTTAAGTTAAATCAAATCTATTTAGAACAATCAGAAAAAAGAAGAACACTACCAAATTTTGGTACAATGAGCTTGACTTCATTAGAATTGAATTTGGAAGCTGTGGATCAAGTTGCTCTTTCTGATATTCAAAAGATGGTAGTTTTTCCTAAAAATGCAAAGGTAAGTATACAAAAAGATAGAAACTTTAAATTTTCAGGCTGGTTGAATGCTGGTAAATTGGAAGTTGAAACTATTGATGCTCAGTATATATATTCTGATAATAAAGTGAAATTAAATAAAACAGGTTCTAGCCTTTTTAGGGTTTTACCTTTAAAACCTGAAGATGGGGATCATCCAATTTCGATGGCAAGTGCTGTATCTGGTATTGAAGGTGATTTATTTGTTGATGATCCAGCAAATAGATCTGGAAAAAGTAAAAAAATTACTGATTATCCTAAGATATCTGTAGCAAATAATGTTAAAGTATATTATGCACAAAAATCACTTTTTAAAGGTGCATATGATAGTGCAAGATTTTATTTCGATGTTTATCCATTTCTTATGGATTCTCTAGATAATTTCAAAGAAAAAGGGTTCAGATTGAAAGGTGAATTGAATTCAGCTGGTATTTTTCCAATTATTAAACAAGATTTAAAAATCATGCCAGATTATTCTTTTGGATTTGTTCAGGAAGCTCCACAAGGGGGATATGATTTTTATGGAACAGGAGCTAAATATGAAAATAAAATTGTATTATCAAATAATGGTTTACAAGGATCAGGTAAAATTGATTTTATAAAATCAACTTCAATTTCTAAATCTCTAACATTTTTACCAGATTCAACTGTTGGTTATGCAGTTTTTGAAAATAAACCAGTTGAAACAGGAATACAATACCCTGATGTAAAGTCACAAAAGGCCTATATATGTTATCTACCTAAAGGGAATAAATTAAAAGCGTATTCTACTGATATCCCTTTGTCGTTTTTTAATGATGAAGCAAAGCTTGATGGTATTGCAGTTGTTGCGCCAAATGGAATGACTGGTAATGGAACTATGAATTTTGCAGTAGCAAGTATGGGGTCAAAACTATTTAATTTTTCCAGATGGGATATGAATGCTGACACTTCTTTCTTTAATATTTTGAACAAAATAGGAATTGATAATGATCGTGAAGAAAAATATTCATTAACAACTGATAATATTAAATCTCATATTTCATTTAAAGAAAGAATTGGAAATTTCGTTTCAAATGCAGGTAAAACCATTGTTAGTTTTCCTGTAAATCAATATGATTGTACAATGGATAAATTTGATTGGTTAATGGATAATGATGAAATTGACTTACGTACAAATGATAAAAATCTTGTGGCATCTAAAGATGAAAATTTAGTATCAAACATGTTTTCAATTAATGCTAGACAAGATTCACTTCAGTTTAGAACATCAAAAGCTATTTTCGATTTAAAAAATAATATATTAAAATGTTTAGATACAAAATATATTGATGTAGCTGATGCAAGAATATATCCAGATAGCGGTAAAGTTGTTATTTACAAAAAAGCGAAAATGGATCCTTTGGAAAAATCAAAGATTATAGCTAACAGAACAACTAGATATCACACATTTTTAAATTCAAATTCAATTATTACTTCAAGAAATAGTTTTACTGCAAAAGGTGAATATCCTTATAAAGACGCTGACAATAATTTGACAATGATTAAAATGGAAAGTATCAGTGTTGATTCAGTATTCCAAACTGTTGCTTTTGGTAAAATAGGTGAAAATGATACATTTAAATTGAGTCCACAATTTGAATTCTATGGTGGTGTTAAGATTTATGCACCAACACCATTATTATCATTTAAAGGATCAACAAGAATTAAACATAATTGTGATAAATTTTCGAAAAGTTGGATGGCGTTCCAATCTGAAATTGATCCGAAAAACATACAGATTCCTGTTGGGGAGAGTGTTAAAACTTTGGATGGCAAGCTTATTTCTGCTGGTATTTTGTGGAGAGATTCACCGAGTCAGGATAGTATCAAGATGTATCCAACTTTTTTATCTCCAACAATAAGTGCTAAAGATCCAATCGTAATTTCAGCTAATGGATTTCTACAATACAATAAAGATAGTTCGCAATTCCAAATTGCATCACGAGAAAAATTAGCTGATATTACTGTACAAGGTAATTTTATTGCTTTAAATACAAAAGCTTGTTCTTTGACTGGTTTAGGTAAAATTAATCTTGGTATGGAATATGGCGATATTGCAGTACAAGCATATGGTAATGTTAAGTATAATCAAGAGTCCGGAAAAACAATGATGGATGTAACTCTTAGATATGATATGCCAATTGACAAATCTGTTATGGATGTTGCTGTTGAAAAAATTACACTTGAAGAGACCGCAACGGGTATTGATATACTTTCTACTTCATTATTTGATGCATTTGCTGCATGGTCAGATCCTAAATCTGCTCAAAGGTCAAAAGAAGCATTTAAAGAAAAAGCTGAATTACGTAAAATACCATCTGAATTAGATAATTCTATTGTTTTAACAGGTATTAAATTAGTTTCATTTGAATCAAAAAAGAATCAAGATAGAGGCTTGATTTCTTTTGGTAATGACGCTGGAGTTGTTTCTATTTATGGGAAACCTGTTAATAAATCTATTCCTATAAAAATGACATTTTCTCAAGCATATTCTGAAAATGTAACTGGTGATAGATTTTGTCTATATTTAAACGCTGCTGTATCAAAAGACTACTATTTCGAATACGCTATGAATAAGAAAGATGGTGAAATGAAGGTGTTTTCAGAAGATGAAGACTTTGTCAATAAACTTATGTTACTAAAAGCTGATAAGAGAAAGTACAAAAACTTTGTATATGAATTAACAGATAATAGAGTATTTATCAGTAAGTTTTTAAAATTGTTCAGTAATAATTAAATATTTCAAAGATGTTCAATTTTTTGATTTTTGGTTTTATAGCATATTTACTTGGTTCAATTCCAACTGCAGTATGGGTTGGAAAACGTTTTTTTGGATTAGATGTAAGGGAACATGGTAGTAAAAACGCTGGAGCTACGAATACATTTCGAGTTTTGGGTAAAAAACCAGGGATTGCTGTTTTAGCAGTAGATATATTAAAAGGTCTATTAGCAGTTCTTTTACCACAATTGTTTCTTAATTCTGAAATTCAGTATAATGAAATAGTAAATATTAAAATTATTGCTGCCATTTTTGTTATTCTAGGTCATGTATTTCCTTTATTTGCAAAATTTAAAGGTGGAAAAGGAGTTGCTACATCTTTAGGAGTAATATTTGCTTTACATCCACCTGCCGCTTTTATTTGTCTTGCAATATTTTTAATTGTTTTTTTAATTTCTCATTTTGTGTCTTTGGGAGCAATAGTTACTGCAATTTGTTTTCCTATATTGATTGTTTTTTTATTTAAAGAGTCATCCATTTCTTTAATTGTATTTGCATTCGTTATAGGTATTGCAGTAGTAGTGACACATAAGAAAAACATAAAACGATTGATCGATGGCTGTGAAAACAAAATGTATTTAATTAAGAAAAAAGTATAATATTTAGTTTACTATTAAAAAAAATAGGGGTATAGTTGAAAAAAAATCACTTTTTTTTGATACACCCCCTATTTTTTTTAACTTTATCACGTAAATAAATATTTTATGGCTACTAAAAGAATTCATGCGTATCAAGATGTGTTAAAAAGAACTCCAAAACACATAGATTTTGATGGTAAAATCTCAGAACAATTTGGAAAAAACGTATTTCATGCAGAAGCAATGCGTGAATATTTACCAAGTGAAGCATATAAATCTATGATGGAGTCTATTCAAAACGGAACTCGTCTAGATCGTAAAATGGCCGATCAAGTTGCTTCCGCAATGAAAGATTGGGCTATCACCAAGGGGGCAACTCATTATACGCATTGGTTTCAACCTTTAACAGGAACAACTGCTGAAAAACATGATGCCTTTTTCAAGCCTGTTGGTCCAGGAAGAGCTATCGAACGCTTTGATGGAGATTTACTAGTACAGCAAGAACCAGATGCATCTTCATTCCCTAATGGTGGAATTAGAAATACATTTGAAGCTAGGGGATATACTGCGTGGGATCCTTCTTCTCCTGCATTTGTTATAGGTAAGACATTATGTATTCCAACTATTTTTATTTCATATACAGGTGAATCATTAGATTACAAAATGCCATTGTTAAAAGCATTACACGCTGTAGATGAATCAGCAGTTGCAGTTTGCCAATATTTTGATAAAAATGTAACTAAGGTAAATGCTACTTTAGGATGGGAGCAAGAATATTTCTTAATTGATCAGGCATTATTTAATGCTCGTCCAGATTTAATGATGACAGGTAGAGCATTATTTGGACATGAATCTGCTAAAGGTCAACAATTAGAAGATCATTATTTTGGTTCAATTCCAGAAAGAGTTACTGCTTTTATGCGTGAGTTTGAAAATGAATCAATTGCATTAGGAATTCCTGTTACTACTCGTCACAATGAAGTAGCGCCAAATCAGTTTGAATGTGCTCCTATTTTTGAAGAGTGTAATTTGGCAAATGACCATAATTTATTATTAATGGATATTATGGAAAAGGTTGCTCGCAAACATGATTTTAGAGTACTCTTCCATGAGAAACCATTTGCTGGTGTAAATGGTTCTGGTAAACATAATAACTGGTCTCTTAGTACTAATACAGGAATTAATTTATTAGCGCCTGGTAAAAATCCTAAATCAAATTTACAATTCTTAACATTCTTTGTTAATACTATTAAAGCTATACATGATAATGCAGATATTTTAAGAGCTTGTATTGCTTCTGCAGGAAATGATCATAGATTAGGGGCGAATGAAGCACCACCTGCAATTATTTCTACTTTCATTGGTACTCAACTTTCTGCTTTACTTGATGAAATTGAACATAATGTGAAAGAAGGAAAAATGTCTGCTGAAGACAAAACAGAGCTGAAATTAAATATCGGTAAAATTCCACAAATTATGTTGGATAATACAGATAGAAATAGAACATCACCTTTTGCATTTACAGGAAATAAATTTGAATTCAGAGCAGTAGGTTCTTCTGCAAATTGTGCTTCCGCAATGATTGTATTAAATACAATTATGGCTAATCAATTGAAATCATTCAAAGTTAGTGTCGATGCAAGAATTGAAAATGGTGAATCTAAAGATGAAGCTATTTTAAAAGAATTACAACATCTAATTCATGATTCTAAAAAAATACGTTTTGAAGGAAATGGATATGGAGAAGAGTGGGTCGTGGATGCAGAAAGCAGAGGGTTGTCAAATTTAAAAGATACTCCACGTGCGCTTAAAGCTTGGGCGAATGAAAAAGTAAAAGAAATGTTTAATGAATTAAACGTTTTGACACCAAGAGAATTGGAAGCACGTCAGGAAATTGAGTTTGAGAATTATATTCTGAAAATTCAAATCGAAGCTCGTATAATTGGTGATATGGTATTAAGTCAAATTATTCCAGCAACAATAGAGTATCAAAACAAGTTAATTCAAAATGTTCAGGGATTAATCAGTGTGTTAGGAGAAACTGCAGGGAAAACTGCAGGGAAAACACAAATAGAATTAATTTCCAAAATATCAGAGCATTTAAATAATATGAAGTTGCATGCTGATAAAATGCTTGAAGAACGCAAAAAAGCAAATTCTATTGAGCATGCTGAAGATAAAGCTATTGCTTACTGTGATAATGTGAAAGTACATTTTGATGATATTCGTTATCATGCCGATAAGTTAGAATTGTTAGTGGATGATGAAATGTGGCCAATGCCTAAATTTAGAGAAATGTTATTTACAAGATAATTTAGTTTTATAATAGTTCAAGCGCATCTAATGTTAGATGCGCTTTTTTATGAAATCATATTTTTTTTGAAAACTCTTTATTATATTTGATTAATTAAATTCATTCTAAATAATGAAACTTATTTTAGCAGATAGTAACGAATTAATCAGGGTAGGATTGAGAACAATTTTCAATTCACATAAGAATATTGAAATTATCGGTGAAGCTAAAGAAAGTCAAGAATTATTGGATTTATTAAAATCTTTTGGTTCAGATGTAATATTAATTGATTATAC
>CANHVK010000028.1 GCA_947464135.1 Flavobacteriia bacterium
TAGCTATTTTTATTCATGTAATTTAGTTCGGGAAAACCAAATTACACTAAAGCGGGAAATCCATCAAGGAAATCCCGCTTTTAAAAAGTTTTATCGGACACTAGTGTTTGTTTATAATGAAATTTATTTGTTGTTATGGATTCTAAAAAAAACAGATTATTAAATCTGACTAAAAAAGCAACTGCAGTTTTTGGTGCAGCATTGACTGCATTAACTTCAAACACTTCTTCGGCGAATGTTATTAATGAGGATTTCATAAGTAATGATAACAATGTTATTCAATTTGAAGCTAAAGGTTCTAAAAAGCCTATGCCAGTTTTAAAAATTAATTTACAAGATGCTGATAAAAGTCAATATGTTGCTGCCCACCGATCACATTCTTCACATTGGTCTCATGGATCACATAGTTCTCACTTTTCTCATAGCTCTCACTTTTCTCATAGCTCTCATAGTTCTCATTATTCTCATTGGTCAAGTTCATATTAGATGTATAAAAAAAACGAAATCATTGATGGGGAAGTGATAGTTTATGCTGACTCAAAATTATACTCGAAAGATAGTTTGTTCAAGTGTATGTATTGGTATGGCGGTAAATTTCATACTAACATATCTATGTATGATAAAAGTACTTATAGGATTTCTATAAAACCAGTTAATGATATTGAGTATAATTCCGAAAAGTTAAAACAATTGTTATTTCAATTAGAGAGAGATTTAATCGACTTTAATTTAAGAGATATCGTAACTAAAGAAACTCAAAATTTACGAGACTTATTAGTTGCAAAGGCTTTTTCTAATGGTGAATTTGATGAGAATCCACCAGGTGAGATTAGTGATCCTATTGGATTTATTCCTTAATATATGCTTAAGAAACATTTTTTTGACCCAGATTTTAAATTTGCTTCAAAAGAATTGATTAAATTTCTTTCTGTAAGTAAATTTAATAATTATAATTGTCTTGATATTCCTTCTGGAAATGGAAGGAATATTTATTTACTATCAAAATATTTTAATAAAGTTATTGGAGTTGATATAAATAAAACGTATTTAGATGAAATAGAATTAAATAAAGGAAAATATAAATCCAAAAATATTTCAACAATTCAAAATGACATCCTTGAAGAGATTTCTTTAGATTTTAAACAATTTGATTTTATATGTATATCTCATTTTTATAATCGTTTATTTTTTAATTATCTTGAAACAAAAATCAATTCCGGAGTAATTTTATACATTGAGACACCAACATGTAGAGGATGTAATTATTTAGAACTTCCAACCGAATCTGAATTAAATTTGTTTTTAGAATCTTTTAATATTTTAAAAATTAAAAAAAATATTTGTGGTTCAGAAGGTAATATTGTGAAAAGTATTTCATTTACAGCTATTTTAGAAAAAAAATAATTTTATAAATTTTTGAGAAGTATTCTGAAATGTAAAAAAATATATCTTATTTAAAATATGACAAAAAAAACAAGAAAATTTAGAGATATTAGTAATTTCAATTTACAACAAAATGAAAATGAATATTATTTATTACCATTCAAATTTCATAGATTAAATAATGATAAAGAAATTATTGTAAATGAAGTTGGAGATTATTTAACACTTCCAAATGGTACAGTTGAAAAAATAATCAAAAGAGAAATTAACAAGATTAAAGATACTGATTTATACGGAGATTTAATCTCTAATTTTTTTATTTCAGAAGAAGTTATTTCACCATTGATAGATGTCCTAGCTACAAGATACAGAACAAAAAAACTATTTCTAAATTATTTTACTGGATTACATATTTTTGTTATTTCTTTAAGGTGTGAACATACTTGTCATTATTGTCAAGTTTCAAGGGTGACACAGAATAAAGATTTATATGACATGTCTTTGTTAAACATCGACAAAGGTATTGATATCATGTTTAAGTCACCTAATCCTCATATTACTATGGAGTTTCAAGGTGGTGAAGCATTACTTGCTTTTGATAACATTAAATATGCTGTTGAAAAAGCTGAAAAAATTGCTCAAGAAAAAGGAAAAATATTATCAAAAGTTATATGTACTAACTTAGCATTAATAAATGAAGATATTTTAGAATATTGTAAGGAGCATGATATTTTGATATCTACATCTCTAGATGGACCAAAGTTTATACATGATAAAAACAGAAATAAACCTAATGCTAGTAGTTATGACTTAGCAATTAATGGTATTAATTTATCTAGGGAAAAACTAGGGTTTGAAAATGTTTCAGCACTAATGACAACAACTAAACTTTCATTGGATTATCCAACTGAAATTGTAGATGAATATTTCAATCTTGGTTTTAAAGGAATTTTTATAAGAAATATTAGTCCATATGGTTTTGCTTTAAGAAGCGATAAATCAAAATATGAAACTGAAAAATTTCTTGATTTTTATAAAAAAGCTTTGCATAGAGTTTTAGATTATAATTTTAAAGGTCACTTTTTTACTGAAGATTTAGCTAGAATTTTTTTATCCAAAATTTTAACTCCTTTCAATGTAGGATTTGTTGATTTACAATCACCAGCTGGTTTGATAAATGGAGTGATTGTATTTAATTATGATGGCTCTGTATATGCAACTGATGAAAGTAGAATGCTTGCGGAACAAAAAGATTATACTTTTAAATTAGGTACTCTTGATGATGATTATGATGATTTGTTTTTTGGAGAAAAATCTCAAGAGATAACCGAGATTTGGGCAAATGAAGGATTAAATGGTTGTTCCGAATGTGCATTTCAACAATATTGTGGTGCTGATCCTGTCCATAATTATGCAACACAAGGAAATATGTATGGGCATAGGCCAACAAGTGATTTTTGCCAAAAAAATATGGAAATTATTCGTTATTTGTTAGAATTGATGGAAAATAATGAAGATATAAAAAAAATATTTCAAGGTTGGGTAAAGGTTAGAAGCTAAAAGATAATGACATGATAATTAGAACAAAAGGAAAGTCTAAAAATATTGAATCTCATATTGTCGGTAAAGTAACTTGGGATATTTCAAATGAAAATAAAGAATTTATATTTTTAACAAATAATTTTGATTTCGATTTAGTTCAAAATTCAAAATTTACTGCAGTAATTACTACTGAAAAAAATTTAATTTTTGATACAAATCAAAAATTAGTATACAATGTTCCTACTCTTGGTCATTTAAACGAAAATGATATTATTTCTATAGGAACTGATGGTAATATAAACACTTTATATAGGGTAAATTCTTTTCAAAATTCAATACTAACAACTGAAAGATGTAATAGTAATTGTTTAATGTGTTCCCAACCTCCTAAGGATAGAGATGATGTTTCTTTATTATTTGATGTAAATAAAAAATTAATTTCACTAATTCCAAAAGATTGTTTTGAAATTGGTATTTCTGGTGGAGAACCAACTTTAATGGGTGATAAATTTTTTGATTTGTTAGAACATATTAAAAATGAATTACCAGAGACTGAAGTGCATGTTTTGACTAATGGAAGAACCTTTGCATGGAATTCACTTGCGGAAAAATTGGGATATATTAATAATCCTCGTTTGATGTTAGGTATACCAGTATATTCTGATTACTACCAAATACATGATCACATTGTTCAAGCGGAAAATGCTTTTTATCAAACAATATTAGGTATTCATAATTTAGCTAGATATAATCAACGTATTGAAATTCGTGTAGTTCTTCATAAATTATCAATTCCACGACTTACTCGTCTTGCAAAATATATCTATAAAAATTTACCGTTCGTTGAACATGTAGCATTTATGGGTTTAGAATATATTGGTTATACACCACATAATATTAATCAACTTTGGATTGATCCTTTTGATTATCAAATGGAATTAAATGATGCTGTTGAGTTTTTAAGTAGTCAAAGTATAAATGTTTCAATATACAATACTCCGCTTTGTGTATTACCTGAAAATTTATGGAGATTTGCACGAAAATCAATTTCTGATTGGAAAAATGATTATTTACCTGAATGTGCAAACTGTTTAAAATTAAATGAATGTGGTGGTTTGTTTACTTGGAATTTAAAAAAACATAGCGAACATATAAAACCATATTAAAAAGTATGAAAAACAATACTTTTATTAAAGTAAAGAGGTTAATTTTTATTAAAAGTTTTTAAGTTAGTGTTTTCTGGAAAATAATTGATGTGATTTTGGCAATTTTATTAACTATTACGATATTTTAAAAAAAAGAAGCTTGATTTAATAGAAACATAATCTAAACCTTTTAATATGGTCATCTTTGAAGCTATAAAAGGCGAACTGTTACAAGCCTTGAACCAAATTAGAACATCGATTCGTACTAGAAGATATAAAATTTATCATGAGGCAGTTTTTTTAATTCAGCCAGGTAGGTTGGTAATCAAAATCGATGGTGCAGAAGCATACTGTAAAATTTCAAATGAAGGTGTGGGTATGTTTGATATGCATTTTATGGATTTCTTTCAAGCAATAGATACAAGCCTAGAGGATAAAAATGAAAAGATCTATTTTGTTTTAAATGATAAAAATATCCAAATTGGAAAACGGAAATTATCGTATATAAGCGCCAATTTTGATTATCAAAAAATTTTGAAAACAATAGAAGCACCGCTGTCAAGCTTGAATTATGATGTAAACGAGGATAACCAATACTATAAGTCTTTTCATAGTAAAGAATACTGTTTACTGCTGGATATTAATAAGAAATTTAATAGCGATACCATTGAAAAAGATATAAATTTTCTTGAAAAGTATTTAAAGAAATATAAAATCAATAGAATGGAAATTTCTGATTTCATCTATCAAAAAATGTATGAAATAGATAAGACAAAGTTGTTTTAATTAATAAAAACAGTTTCTTTATCTAGTTTATAAATTCTCCTTATGAAAAATTATATTTCCATCTTATTTGTTACAGCATTCTTTTTTGGATCTTGTAAGCAATCTTCATCGAATCCAAAAACAATAAAACAAGTCGATAAAGCTAAAATCGATGAGGTATATGATTCGTTGACCAATATAAATTTGTTGGTTAAACCCGAAAATGGCTTTACTGTAGATTATGGGTATGTAGCAGAAACGAATTTGAAACGATTAACACATAGGATGGAAATATTACAAGATAGTTTGAGTAATAGATGTAAACAACGTTGGTCCATAGATCCTGAGGGAGCTTATGGTGCAGTAGAATACAAAGCGTATATTCAAAAAAATCTACGTGAATCAGAAGAAGCTTTTCAACGGTATTATGAATCCGTGAGTAATATTAATACACCCAGTATAAGTGGTTTTGGAGGTTCAGGAACAGACAATACTAAAATGGAATTTCAAGCTTTATTGATTAAAAATCGCATTGTAGAATTGAAAGAGTTGCTCAAATAATGTTTAAGGTTAAATTATTCCAAGTTATTTTATGCCTTAGCATATTATATTCCTGTAAAAATCAACTCGGAACTGCTTCAGTTGAACATGGGGATAAAATAGATTCCTTGGACAATGTAATTGTATTTTATAACGATGGCATGTCAAATGTATCCTCTGGAAGAAATACTACGAAAAGTGGCTATAACTTAGGTTTAAAGTATCAATGTGTTGAATTTGTAAAAAGGTATTATTATGAAAGATACCAACATGAAATGCCAAATTCCTATGGAAATGCGAAAGATTTTTTCAATTCCCGTTTAAAAGATGGAGAGTTAAATGTAGATAGAGGATTGGTGCAATTTAAAAATCCGAGTAGGAGTGTTCCTGAGAAAGGAGATTTGGTGGTTTTTGATGGAAGTATTTTTAATGAATTCGGTCATGTTGCTATTATAAGTAAGGTCACAGATACCGAAATAGAGGTAATTCAACAAAATTGTGGAACAAGTACACGAGAATCTTTTTCTTTGATGAAACAAAATGGTAAATATGTAGTTCAAAATGAACGAATTTTGGGGTGGTTGAGGTATGAGTAATAATAAATAATTTTAGGAATTTCTATGATTAATCTAATTTTTAAATTTGTTGCTAATCAGCTTCATCTATTGGCGCGAAAGTTAAATCTTACGTATAATGAGATAAATGTGATCGTTTATTTTTTCGTTGTACCTCTAAGTTGTGCTGTTCTCATTGATGTTTATTTTGATTCCTACTTTTGTACATTGCTTTTCATTACTTTTATAGTAGGATTCCGTGTTGGCTGTACAAATTTCAAGTTATATGCTGATTCGTTGTTTTTAAAATCGGTTCAATTTTTGAATTATTTCAATCGTTTTGGTAGTAATTACTATAAAACATCTGTTTGGATTTGTGTAGTGGTTCCGGTGTTGATTTATTTTTGTCTTTTTTATTTGATTTTAATTTGATAATTTTTTTTTCAAATAAAACAAATTTAAATTTTTAATTATACATTAATTTGAAATTAAGATGTTTAATGTGAGTTTCCCACCTTGAGGAGGGATCAATTGAGGTGATTTGATAAAAAAGTCACCATCATCAATCATCCCTCAAGGGAGGATGTGAAAAAATTAATTATTTGTATTTCAGTTTTATAAACTAAATCTAATATGAAAAATCTCTATTTTGTGTTAATCTTTGGATTCATTTTTATCCAATCTTGCAAACAAAATGCACCTATTCCATCAAAGAAACAACCAATGGTGATTGAAGATACAACTGATTTGGTGATGGCTTATCCTGATGATGCTGAATTTGCTTTGGATGAAATACCACCTATGTATATTAACTATCCAATAATTCCCAGTGAATTCAAGGTGGTTTCTCATCTCGAAGAATTGACTTTAAAGACTATAGATATTTATAGAGATAATCAAAAAGTACAGACACTAAATCACAATAATACTTGTTCAAGTTTGAAATTTACTGATTGGAACTTTGATGGGTATAAAGATTTAAGTAGTTTGACCAGCTCAGGAGCTACAGGAAATAGGTGGTATTCAATTTGGTTGTTTAATCCTAAAATTCAAAAATTTGAAAAAAATGTAGAACTTGATGATAAAGCTGGATTTATTGATACTGTTAAACAATTTGTCATAAGCCATTATCGTATAGGATCAGAAAAGGAAACCTGGAATTATTATCGTTTTATAAATTCAAAATTGATTTTTGACCATGGAAAAATTGTGGAGTCTTATGTGAAAAATAATAAAAATGTAACAAAAACTACGTTGACAAAAATGGTTCATAAAAAACTTTTAAAGTCGATAAGTTTTAAATCAGATTGTTATGAATAATAAATATAAAAGAATGTATAAATTAAATTTCTTGTTTTTAGGTGTGTTAATTTTTATGCTATCCTGTAAACCATCCAATAACGATGTCACTAAAAGTGAAGATGAAATTGTAGCAGAAGAAGATATGGTTGACATTAAATATTATGAACCTGATTATAGTCGTTTGGGTTATGATGAAATATCATTTACTGGAGAAGGAAGCCAGGCAGAAATGAATGAAGAGGAGGGTAGTAATTACAAAAGAGCATGGAATAGAATGAATATCATATTGGATAGTATTCACATACTTTATAATCAAAAAGATGTTTTTTCGGAAGAAAAACAAAAGATTTCATTTTTTAAATCGTTAGAATTTTCCCAAAAAAATTGGTTAGCTTATTATGAAAGTTTGGTAGAGTTAAAATATCCTAAAGATGAATTAGGGGGGTCAGCTACCATGATGTGTGAAACTAAATATCGAACTACATTAATTAATCAAAGAATACGTGATTTAAATCTTTGGCTGATGGGAACTCCTCAAGGGGAGGTTTGTGGAGGTACGCAGAGATTGCTTGATTATTCTTGGAATGATATTCATAGATCTGAATAAAAATAATTTTTAATTAGTCTTTTATGTATATCTGCCTTGATTTCGATGTAACCGTTGTCGAGCATTATTACCCCTTAATTGGCGCGCCTATTCCATTCATTGGTATATAAATAAATCCTTTAAAATGGTGGATTGGTAGGCGATCAATAATGATTTGTATCTAGATCGTTTTTAAATTCAATTTATCGTAATAGCCATTACTGTAACTTTCATTTCGATAAATTAACTAATTCTAAATCAGATCACAAAACAACTTATATAGGTTGTTAGTTGTTAGATATTTAAATAGATGTTTTCTAAGTGATGTAATTTTTAATCATTTATCTATTGTTTTTTATGATAATTAGGAATCTAATTCCTGATTATCATATATTTTCTTGTTTATTCTTATATAATTAGGAATTTAATTCTTATATTTCAAGTATGATTCAAAGACTACTTTATACAAAAGCATCGCAATTACTTGAAAAATTTCCAATTATTGCAATTACAGGTCCGAGACAATCAGGGAAAACTACTTTTTCCAAACAATTACGACCGGAGTATAGCTATGTTAATTTGGAGGATATAACGAATCGAGAATTTGCAAAGAACGATCCGAAAGGATTTTTAAACACCTATAAAAATGGGGCTATAATAGATGAAATTCAATATGTTCCTGAATTATTTTCTTACTTACAAGTTTTTACTGATGAGAGAAATCAAGTGGGAGAATACATAATAACGGGTTCGCAGAATTTTTTATTGATGCAACAAATTTCCCAATCTTTGGCAGGTAGAGTGGCTTTGTTTACGTTGCTACCTTTGTCTTTGAAAGAACTTAAGCAATCGGAATATTCATATTCAACTTGGGAATCGTACGCAGTCAGTGGTTCCTATCCAAGAAAAATTTTATTTGACATTAATTGTAGAGATTATTATGCAAATTACATAAGTACGTATGTTGAACGTGATGTTCGTTTGCTTAAGAATATCACCAATTTAGACTTATTCCAAAAATTTATTTTTCTTGTCGCAGGAAGAGTAGGACAATTATTTAATCAATCAAGTTTGGGTAATGAGTTGGGAGTGGATAATAAAACAATTAATTCTTGGATGAGCTTATTGGAGACTTCTTACATTGCATATCGCTTATATCCATATCATTCAAATTTTAATAAACGGATTGTAAAAACACCAAAAATTTATTTTTACGATACAGGTTTACTTTCGTATTTACTTGGTATTAAAAGTGAACAAGAGCTTTCACAACATTTTGCAAAAGGGTCAGTTTTCGAAAATTTAATTATTACAGAGGGTTTAAAAAACACATACAATAAAGGAGATAATCCAATTTTTTATTTTTGGAGAGATCATGCGAATAATGAAGTAGACTTGCTTATTGAAAATTACCCAAATATTGACATTTATGAGATAAAGTCTTCAACTACGATTAAAATGGATTTTTTTAAAGGTCTTAATTACTTTAAAGGTTTACATTCATCCGTAAACGCTCATTTGATATATGGAGGTAATGAAAATCAAAAGAGAACAGAAGTAGAGGTGATAGGGTGGATTTCTATAGACTCAATCTTTTAATGATATGTAGGCTGTGGTTCTCGAAGCCTACTTCTTCATAAAAACCATCTTCAATACTTCCTTTATTTTGTTGCGAAATAGAAATAAAAGTAAGAAATAAGGAATCAACATCAAATAAAAAATCCCTGAATTAATGTTGGTACCAAAAGACGATTCATCAAGCTCAGAAGCTTGTTCTGCAACTAGTTTACATTGAGCACACCCTTGAGCATATACTTGTTGAATAAAACCCAGAAAAACAATAGTGATTACTAAAATTAGCTTTTTCATGACAAATATATTTATGGATGCAAGTTACAAATTATTTTATTCAAAAATCAAGCTTATCTTTGTTTAGATTATGTAAAAATTATGAACGAATTAATTCAAGATATTTTGAATCACCCGGGTGCTTCTTTAGCAATTATAGGGAATTTAATTTTAATAGAAAGCCTTTTATCTGTTGACAATGCAGCTGTATTAGCTACAATGGTGATGGATTTACCTGAAAAGGAACGTGAGAAAGCTTTGAAATATGGTATTTGGGGAGCGTATGTTTTTCGAGGATTAGCTATGTTATTTGCATCCATCTTAATCAAGATTTGGTGGTTGAAACCTGTAGGAGGAATTTATCTGTTGTATCTAGTATACAGTTATTGGAAAGGAAAACAAACGGTAAAAACAGAAGATGATGTTATTGACAAAAAAAGCAATTGGCTCTACCGTGTAACTGTTGGTTCATTGGGTAATTTTTGGGCTACAGTTTGTTTAGTTGAGTTGATGGATATGGCATTCTCTATTGATAATGTTTTTGCAGCGGTTGCATTTACACCAAATATTATTTTAGTTTGTTTGGGTGTATTTATTGGGATTTTAGCCATGCGATTTATTGCAAATTATTTTGTCCGATTAATGGAAAAATATACGTTTTTAGAAACGGCAGCGTTTATTGTAATTGCTGTCTTGGGAATTAAATTGACACTTTCGTTAGTAGAACATTTCCAGCCGGAAAGTAGTTTTTCTAAATTTATGAAAGGAGAAACAGCGGATGTGATTATGTCCGTGATTACTGTTTCAATTTTCTTTATTCCAATTTTAACTTCGAGATTTTTGAATTTTCCGAAGGTAAAGTGATTAATTAGTCACCTCCCTTGATCCCTCCTCAAGGAGGGAAGATGATAATCAAAGTAAATCAATAGTATATAATTGGCATTTTTGTTTTCCCCCTTTGGAGGGGGATAAAGGGGGAGGATAAATTTAAATCAGACCAAATTGTGTGAAATGATGTGTCACGTGTTTTGAATGTAAACGTGTCCATTGTTCGTGGTTTAGAGGACCATAGTAAGGATGAACATGTGTTAATTCAGGATTCGTTTCGTATGCTTCTTCGAATTGTAAATAGATATCTACATATTCGTCAACTGCTAATTCTAATTCTTCATGACGTAATTCAGTATCTGGCAACGCAAAAGGTACTTGTATGTCTTTTGCCATAGGCTTGTCAGAATCTAAAAAGCGCAACATTCCTGGGATTTTATCTTCTGGAATTACTAGTGCTTGAGGATTCTCACCAATTGCGATTAGGAGGGTATCTGTTAGGTGTTCAACCATGCGTTGAGCTGACATTGCTCCCCATAATGGTTTTGTTTCAGCAGTTAGTTTGTCAAAGTAAGGTAAAAGTGTTTCTAAATCGGTTTGCAAAAACATAGGATTATTTTTTGCCTACTAAGATATTAAGACTTTTTGGTACTACCTGAATATTTAATTCTTTTCTTACTTTGAAAGGTTCTCCATCGTAGTGAGCCAT
The DNA here is from genome assembly GCA_947464135.1 of Flavobacteriia bacterium. Classification (GTDB taxonomy): domain Bacteria; phylum Bacteroidota; class Bacteroidia; order Flavobacteriales_D; family Crocinitomicaceae; genus CANHVK01. Next base: position 11,203 of record CANHVK010000028.1, read on the forward strand.
TTGTTGGTCGATGATAATACGTGCTTTCTCTACAGGGATAATTTCTGTAAATTTTGATTTATGGCTTGTTTTTTTGAAGAAATGATAAGCAACGGATGGCGCTTTCCAAAAGGCGAAAGGTTTCAGTAAGCACAATTCTATTTTTCCATCGGTAACACTAGACTGTGGAGAGATACAAAATCCATTTCCAAATTCAGAGGCGTTAGCAACCGTACATAAAACCACAGGCATTTCTCGCTTTATGTTTGGTAATTCGATACTGATTTGAATCGGTTTGAACGAATAAAATTCTTTGGTAATCAATTTTACATAATTCCAAAAACCACGTTTAGCCAATTTGTTGAATTTATCAGCAATTAACGCGTCAAAGCCATAACCTCCAACTCCTAAAAAAGGTTTGTCATTCACCAACACAGTATCCATAACGATAGTATGAGCTTGATTAATGGCTTGTATTGCTTGAGGTAATTTTAACGGAATGTGTAAATGTCTAGCTAATCCATTTCCTGAGCCAGCAGGTAAAATTGCTAAAGCAGTTTTCGTTCCAATCAAAGCGGTTCCAACTTCGTGTACAGAACCATCTCCACCAACAGCACAAACAATATCAATGCCTTTTTTAGCAGCATCGAAAGCAATTTCTTTTGCGTGTTTAGCGTATTTGGTATAATGAATTTCGTAATTGAATAGCGAATGATCCAAGTACGTATCAATAAGTTCAGGCAAGTTTTTTTTCTTGCTTGTTCCAGAGATTGGATTAATGATGAAGTAAATGCTCTTTTTCATACGCCGTAGTTTGATTGTGAATCAAATCCCGGTTGTATCGCTGTATGATTGCTTTCAATCTTTTTTCCATTTTTTTCACCACTTTGGGATAGAAACGGAGCGAGTCAACCGACTTTTTGCTTCTCGTATCTATACTTAACAAATTTCGTGCCTTTTCTTGTGAGAAGGTCAACATTTTTCCGTTTTGAAAGTAGTGATAGGTTCCTTCAAGGTAGTTAATCCCTTCATTCATATTGTTTTGATAGAAAGAATTTCCGTATGAATAATATTTTGTGTTGATGTTTAATAAATCTAAAACGGTTGGAAAAATATCAATTTGTTGAATAATTTGCTTTTCGTTAGATGGTTTTAGTTTTCCACTTGGATGATAAAAAAGAATTGGTATTTGGTACATTTTTTCTCGTGCATTGTATATAGGATTATTACTTGCAGGAGTATGATCAGCACAAAGAATAAATAAAGTGTTTTTAAACCAAGGTTGTTTTTTTGCTGTTTTGAAAAATGCTTTTAGACTGTAATCGGCATAATGAATGGCTTCACAAATCGGTTCTTTCCCTTTTTTTAATTTTCCTTTCATATGTGGTGGAATGTAAAAAGGATGATGGGAAGATAGGGTAAACAATCCAGCAAGAAATGGTTGTTTTAAAGTAGTTAATTTTTTAGCTGTCCAAGGATTAAAGTATTCGTCTAAAATTCCCCAATTGTGGTCATAGTGTGCTTCGTTATTGTATTCAGAACGACCAAAATAATGATCAATACCTGCTTGACTTGCAAACCCATCAAATTTCATCGATCCATTTGTTGCTCCGTGAAAAAAAGCGGAAGTATAATCGTGTTTTTTTAAAATTTGTGGCAACGCTTCAATTTTATTATTCCCGTATTGTGATGAAATGTAAGGATTGTCCATCAGGGAAGGGATGCTTGCAAAAATAGCAGGGAGCGCTTCGATGGATTTTTTTCCATTTGCAATTCCATTTGGGAAGCAGATGCTTTGTTTTGAAAGTGAATCAAAAAACGGCGTATATGATTTTTTTGCACCACCTGCACCCACCCATTCACTACCAAAGCTCTCCAAGATGATAATCATTACATTGGTTTTATCAGGCAGAAATTGTTGTGGAACAGTGTTTTTAATCGGGTTAAAAAGAGATTTTTCTGTTTTACGTGAAAAATAATTTTTCTCTTCTAATCCTATTTTATTGAACGATTTGATGATGGTAAAAGGAGTGTTTAATACAAAAGCGGTATTTTCAACAGAAGTATACTGCGAAGCATTGATTGGCCCAATAGGTTTTAATACCCATCCACCACGTCCGATAAACACCAATAATCCAAGGGATAAAAAATAGCCTATCCAAGCAATAAGTGGTTTTTTAGGTTGATAATGTTCGACTTTTGTTTTTCTAAATACCCAGCTAGCAAGCCAAATAAATCCAATAAATAAAATCATTACAAACCAAAAATCTTTGAAATAAGAACCAATTTGTTCCGTAATATCATTCCCGCCTTGAACCATATCAAATAAATCAATGGTTGATCTTTTTTTCGTAAAACGATAATATTCAACATCCACTAAATTAAAAAATAGGATAAAAACATTTAAAAATAGGAATAGAACGTAATTAATTACGTTGAATATTTTTAGGTGTTGAATACGCAATGGTACAAGACAAATTGCTAAAATCGGAAGACAAATTAAGGCTAATGTGATTGCATCAAACCAAATTCCTACCAACCAATCAGAAATCAAAATTTCATTAAAGTCTGCTTTGTTAGAAATGAAAAAAACGGTGCGCGTCAAAGTCATTAAGAGTAATAACCATAACGAACGAATTCCCCAAGAGTGAAAAGGCGATTTTATGAATGATGAGGTATATGTACTTATGTTTTTCAAAGCATCACAAAAATAGAGAATATCCATAGAGAATTATCATATTTTAACAAACATATTGAATATCTGAAAACGAAGTTTTTAATACATTTGAGTAATTCAAAATGAGTATTATGAGAATGAATCACGAAATAGACTATGAAATATTAGGCGAAGAGATGCAATGTGTGGAAATTGAATTAGATCCACAGGAGACGGTTATTGCAGAGCCAGGTGCATTTATGTATATGGATGAATCGATCCAAATGGAGACTTTATTTGGAGATGGTTCAAACCAAAATAGTGGAATCTTTGGTAAATTATTTAGCGCAGGAAAACGTTTACTTACAGGTGAAAATCTGTTTATGACTGCCTTTACTCATACTGGTTATGGGAAAGCGAAGGTTGCATTTGCATCACCTTATCCTGGAAAGATTATTCCATTGGATTTACAAGCATTAGGAGGTAAAATTATTTGTCAAAAAGATGCTTTTTTATGTGCTGCGAAAGGAGCATCGGTTGGGATTGAGTTTCAACGTAAATTAGGAACTGGTTTGTTTGGTGGTGAAGGATTTATTATGCAGAAAATTGAAGGAGATGGAATGGCTTTTTGTCACGCAGGAGGGCACATCATTCGTCGTAGATTACAACCAGGTGAAGTTTTGAAAATCGATACGGGTTGTATAGTTGCTTATACACAAACCATTGATTATGATATTCAATTTGTTGGCGGAATAAAAAATACATTTTTCGGTGGTGAAGGGGTTTTCTTTGCTACTTTAAGAGGACCAGGGGAAGTTTGGTTACAAACCTTACCAATTTCAAGATTAGCATCACGTGTTTTGGCCTATGGTAGTCCAGGTGGAAGAAAAGAAGAAGGAGGAATTTTAGGCGGACTAGGAAATCTCTTTGATGGAGATGGTATGTAGATTTCAGCATATAATAAATGTAAATCCTTCCTTATCGGAGGGATTTTTTGTTTTTGTTGATTTCCGTAGATGAGTTTAAGACTTAAAAGATATATTTGTTTTAATTTAAAATTCATAAGATGGTATCAGTTATTGTTTCCATATTTATTATTGGTTACCTACTCATTACATTTGAGCATTTTACTAAAATTGATAAGCTCATTCCTGCCTTATTAATGATGACCCTTTCTTGGGCAGTTATTTCACTGAATATCGCTGACATTCAAACTTGGTTTGACTCTTTTAAAAATGGGTTTAATGACATCTCTTATTTTAAGTTACATAACAAGCGTGAATTATTGAATGATACTTTACTCCATCATTTTGGTAAAACAGCTGAGATATTAATTTTCTTAATGGGAGCAATGACCATTGTTGAATTGATTGATCATTTTGATGGTTTTCAAGTGTTTCAACGATATATTTCAACAAATAAAAAATATAAATTAGTATGGATAGTTAGTTTATTGTCTTTTTTCTTGTCAGCGATCATTGATAATTTAACCGCGACGATTGTGATGATAACCATTTTAAGGAAAATTGTTACGGAAAAGGAAATAAGATGGTGGTTTTCTGGTTTTGTTATAATTGCTGCAAATGCAGGTGGTGCTTGGACTCCTATCGGTGATGTAACAACTACTATGTTATGGATTGCGGGAAAGGTTTCTACAGGAAAATTGGCAATATATTTATTTATTCCATCTTTCTTATCATTGATTATTCCACTATTTTTTGCCAAATTTATGAAAGCGTTTAAAGGAACTATTGATAAAAATGAAAGTCCGTTAAAACTAAAAAAGAATAGTGTTTTTATGTTGATTGTAGGAATACTAGCGATCATTTTTGTTCCTATTTTCAAAACAATTACACATTTACCACCTTATGTTGGAATGATGTTTTCATTATCTATATATGCTATCGTATCTGAAGTGATGAGTAAACGAATGATTAAGTTAACCTATGGCAAACAAACTGAGGAAATAACACATCATAGTCCCACGTTAAGAGCTATTTCAAAGATTGAAATGACATCGGTTTTATTCTTTTTGGGTATTTTGATGACGGTTGCTTCTATGGAAACATTGGGTATTATTCATATTATTGGAGAACAAGTAGGTAAGAGTTTACCAGAGTGGTTATTTGTATTTTTAATTGGAGTTTTTTCAGCAGTAGTGGATAACGTACCATTGGTTGCTGCAAGTATGGGAATGTTTACGCAAGATTTGGATGCATCCGTTTGGCATATGATTGCATTTAGTGCTGGTACTGGAGGTAGTTTATTGATCATTGGATCTGCAGCTGGTGTAGTAGTAATGGGATTGGAACAAATTTCATTTGGGTGGTATATTAAAAGAATTGCTCCTTTGGCATTTGCAGGTTTTCTTGCAGGTTTTCTAGTTTTAATGCTTATAGCTTGATTAAACAAAAGATTTTTGAAAACTAAATAGAGTAGGATTCATCCTAATTACAATCTGATAGTAAATTTGACCTAAATATATATTATGAATATACCTTTGATAAAAGAATGGTTTTTAAATAGATCTAAATACTTTAAAAACAAGTATTTGATTGCTTTTAGTATATTCTTTTTTTATGGTATGTTTTTAGATGATAATGATATTTTTGATATTATTAAAGATCATATCACGTTGAGTAAACTCAATGATGAGAAGGAAATGATTGATAAAAAATTGAATAAAACAAAATATATTTTAAAACGATTAAGATATAAATCTGAACTTGAGAAGTACGCTAGAGAAAACAAACTTTTTAAGAAAGATAATGAAGATATATTTATTATAACCTATAAATAAATCTTGTTATTCGATTCTATACGGATCACATAAATGCATATTTCCAGTTTGATTGAAATACGCGTTATCGTTTAAATTTTGAATGATTATTCCTGGAAAATAATAAATAGCAATTTGTATGTAGTTGTATTTGTACTTAGCCATTCGCATAGCTCCTTCTTGACATAAACCTACTCCGTGTCCATATCCTCTCCCTCTGACAAGTACATCATTTCCATCTAAGTAATTTGTAAAGAAAGTAGATTTTAGTTTAAATTCTTGTCTTATATCTCTTAAAGGAATACCCAAAACTGGGTGATGGTAAAACGCCATACGTTCATTCTGCGTAAAATTATAAAGCATCGGACCGTATATACTATCGTTAATAGGGAAATTGTATTTTTTTACTAAAAATTCACCCCATTGTAGTTTTGGAATTCTTTTTTCCCATGTTGCTTGTTTGGTATAAATACAAAATGTGTCTTTAAATGTGTTTAAATAAGGAATACTATTATTCCACACATAATCAGGTTCACTAGTTTGTCCTCCGCAATTTGCATGAAAATAAGCATCAACTAAATGTCCTTGAGCATCTTTCATAACAACTCCATCTGTCTCAAATACAGCTGTCTCAATTGATTTAGTAAAACGTAACATAGAATGATATGCTTGACAATGTACGCGATCACATAAATCAAATCCTTCCTTATTATGTTTTGTTTTATATTTGAGTGCATAGGTACGACTCATTAATGCTTGAACTTTATAGTATTCGACATCTTTACCACCACCACCTTCAGATTCTACCACTCCTGACAAATAGTTATTCATATCAACCACATTAACGATATTCATCCCTTTCTCTCCAGGTGTTAATTCGAAATCGTTTTTATACTTTCTTTCTTTTACTTGAGGACTGGTTGGTGTTAAAGTAATATTTGAATTAGCCTGAATTTCAATAAGATTGATTTTATTGAATTTTCCTTTTGAAATTACTCCAATAAATAATTCAATTTTTTTATCAGGAGTTTGAACTAAATCTACAAATTCGTTTTGTAAAATTGCTCCAAAATCGGTTGTATCACCAAAAACAGAATAACTAAATCCATTATTTGAAAAAGTAATTCGTTTTATATCGTGATCTCGGTATACACCAATGCGAATTTGTTGTGAAAATATACTATTTCCAATTAAACAAATAATAACCGACCAAAACCAATATTTCACTTTGTAAAAATACAAATTACATATTTATTTTAACGACATATGAATTCCGCAACTTTCTCGCTTGCGCTTCCATTTCCAAGCATATCGATGAGTTGATCATACGCTTTTAATTGAACTTCACGTTTGTGACCACCAATGAGCAGAGAATTAAGTTCTTCTCTTATCAACCTAGGATTACAATCATGTTGTATTAATTCTCGAACTATTTCTTTATCGAAGATGAGGTTAACCAATGAAATGAATTTGATTTTAATTAATCTTTTAGCAATTGCATATGAAATTGGAGAAGCTATATAGCAAACTACTTGTGGAACTTTAAACAGAGCTGTTTCAAGTGTAGCTGTGCCAGAAGTCACTAGTGCTGCTTCTGCATTTTCTAATATAGAATAAGTTTGTCCAAATAAAATGGTTGCATCACGATTTTCTATGAACGGTTTATAGAATTCTAATTCTAAAGATGGAGCCCCTGCAATAATAAATTGATATTTATCTAAGTTTTTAGTTGAATCTAACATTACAGGCAGTTTTGTGCTTACTTCTTGCCTTCTACTTCCTGGTAATAGCGCAATAATTGGCTTGTCAGAAAGATTGTTTTTTAACTTAAAATTTAGTTCTTTATCTAACTCTTTTTTGTGATTGTTTATTGCATCAATCAATGGGTTACCTACGTATTCAACAGGATAGTTATATTTTTTAAAAAAGGCAGTTTCAAACGGAAATATAGTGAATAGTGTATCAACGTATTTAATGATTTTATAAACTCTATTTTCTTTCCAAGCCCATACTTTAGGAGATATATAATAATATACTTTAATGTTTTGTGATTTTGCCCATTTTGCTATACGTAAATTAAAACCTGGGTAATCAATTAAAACGATCGCATCTGGTTTGAATTCAGTGATATGATCTTTACAACTTTTGAAATTTTCGAATATTTTACCTAAGTTTTTAATTACTTCGATAAAACCCATAAATGCTAATTCTTTATAATGTTTTAGGGGAGCAATATTTGCTTCTTTTGACATTAAATCTCCACCCCAAAAAGCAATATCAATCGATGGATTTTTATGTTTTAATGCTTTAATGAGATTCGAACCGTGTAAATCACCTGAAGCTTCTCCAGCAATTAAAAATAATTTCATTATTGCATAAAGTTATTGTAAATGATATATGGAACATAGGCTGCTGATCCTAAAATTACACCTGTTGTAAAGTTGTAATTTCGTTTGTTCATTGACCAATAAAACCAAATAAGATTAGGAACAACTGCTAATGAAATCATTTTACCTCTGTATTGTTTATTGTAAAGAAATTTATCCAAATAATCATCGAATTTTAAAATATTAGAATGATCAATCCAAGTAAAAATATACATTACAATAGGCGTAAAAATCAATACAGAAAATATAGCAATTAATAATCCAAAGGTATGTTGTCTATTCCAGTAGCGTAAATTCATAATTATTAAAATTGCAGAATGTAGTTTGTTTTTTTCTCTACTCCAATCGTGGTTTCTGGTCCGTGTCCAGAATACACAACTGTTTCTTCAGGTAAAGTAAAGAATCTATTATGTATCGTTTTTTTAAGTGTTTCTAAATCTCCACCTGGTAGATCGACTCTACCAAAACTTCCTTTGAAAAGTATGTCTCCACTGATTGTGAAGTTATTTTCTTTAGAATAAAAAGCGACGTGTCCAGGTGCGTGACCAGGTCCAAATATAACTTGAAATGATAGGTTGTCAAAGGTAATCATCTCATTATCATTTAAAAATTTAGTTGGTTGTGGCGAAGGAGTAAATCCTTGTATACCATAAACTTGTGCTGAAAGTTCTCCCCTATCTAATACTGGTAAATCTAACTCGTGTATATAGTAATCAACGTTGTATTTATTTAAAACAAACGCATTTCCAAAAATATGATCAATATGACAATGTGTACTTAATAAAGCTTTGATTTCGAGTTTATTTGAATCAATAAAATCAACTAATGTTTGTTGTTCAATAGAATTCGAGCAACCTGGGTCTATAATTACAGCTGTTTTTTCATCGTTGTAAGCGATATAAGTATTTTCCTGAAAAGGACCAAAAGCAAAAGATTGAACGTGAATTTTCATTTGATTTTTTATTGAATTTTCAAAATTAAACAATAAACGATAACAATTTAAGTGAATTTTTAAGGTTGTTTAACATTTCTTTGGTCATAAATAATACTTTTTGTGATTTATATGGTAAATTGATTTTTTACATTTGTGCAAACTATCATTATTTTAATATGAAATACGTATTGATATTAACACTATTATTTGTTGGTGTTTCGTGTGGTGTAAAAGTTCCTTTTACGGAAGATTTAAAAAAAGAATTTGCTCTTGAAAATGCTGAAAATATGAAAAAGGTTCAGTTTTATTCATCGAACACTATTGTTTTAGAAAAAAGTATAACGCGTGGAGCAAAAGCAAAAACAGAAGATGGAACATTGGTAAATAGTAAAAATAATATTCAAGATAGAATTATTATACCTGTTAACACTAAGTGTATTTTTGATTCATATGATGCAAACGGAAGTGTAAACATTCGTTTTGAGTTAGGCCCTGGAAAGACTATCAAATTTGGTGTAAGAGAAAATCAAGTTACAGGTCGATATTATTTTATTGCGAATAATTGGGATTATGAAAAGGGTGGTGAAGTTCAGTACGGCGGTGAGACATATTATGCAACATCTAATTCAGGTAACGCATTTTTGTTAGTGGTAATCAAAAAATTACAAAAAACAAGACGTAAAGATAGAGTTGTTAAAGGCTTAAAAGTCTAATTCTTTTCTTCCCCCTTCGAAGGGGGGCATAGGGGGATGACAATTTATCAATTTAAATATTCTTAATATGGACTATCAAGCTATTAAAGCGCTTCATATCATATTTGTTGTAAGTTGGTTTGCAGGACTTTTTTATATGGTACGTCTTTTTATTTATCACGTAGAAACCAAGGATAAACCTGAAAATGAAGCTAAAATCTTAACAGATCAATTTAAGATAATGCAACATAAGTTGTGGTACATCATTACAACACCAGCTATGGTTTTGACTGTTATTTTTGGTATATGGATGTTGTTTTTAAATCCTTATTTGTTACAACTTCCGTGGATGCATATTAAATTGACTTTTGTTGCGTTATTGTTAGTATATCATTTTATTTGTCAACGAACAATGAATCAGTTAAAACGTGATGAGTTAAAATGGACATCTACTCAACTAAGGCTTTGGAATGAATTAGCAACGTTATTTTTAGTTGCTATTGTTTTCCTGGTAGAAATGCAAACGACGTTGAGTTGGGTAGGTGGAATTGTAGGATTTTTTGGTGTTGGAATCATACTAATGATTGCTGTTAAACTTTATAAGAATTATCGAATTAAAAAGAAAAACATATGAGCTCATATACTAATTTATTAGTTGAACAAGTTGATAAAATTCAATGGATTACAATCAATAGACCAAATCAATTGAATGCATTGAATAAGGTTACTATTGAAGAATTACACAATGCGATAGTGGATGCAAATTCTAATAAAACAGTTAGGGTGATTGTGTTAACTGGTTCAGGAGAAAAGTCATTTGTAGCGGGCGCAGATATTAAAGAATTTGCTGATTTTACTCCAGAACAAGGTAAAAATTTGGCAAGAGAAGGACAAGAAAAGTTATTTAATGTAATAGAGCAAAGCAATAAACCTGTGATTGCAGCCGTAAATGGTTTTGCATTGGGTGGTGGATTAGAATTAGCAATGGCTTCGCATATCAGAATCGCTACAAGCAATGCCAAATTAGGTTTACCAGAAGTTTCATTGGGAGTTATTCCAGGTTATGGCGGTACACAACGTTTGACAGCATTAGTTGGTAAGGGAAAAGCAAACGAAATGATTTTCACAGCAGGAATGATAGGAGCGGAAGAAGCGTTGCGTTGGGGATTGGTAAATGATGTGTGTGAACCTGCTGAGCTTAAAGAACGAGTTGAAAAATTAGCAACTAAAATATGTGCTAACTCTCCATTGGCAATTGAAAGCGCTATCAAAGCGGTGAACGCTCAATCAATAGATGGAGTAAATGGTTTTGAAGTTGAAATTGATGAGTTTGGAAAATGTTTTGGAACTCCTGATTTTGTTGAAGGTACAACTGCATTTTTAGAAAAAAGAAAACCAAATTTTTAAGAAATATTGAATCCGTTAAAAAAACTTTTAGGGCAAACTGCAATTTATGGCTTATCAAGTATTGTTGGTAGGCTATTAAATTATTTGTTGGTTCCCTTGTATACCTATGTTTTTGCGGATCCATCCGATTACGGAGTTGTTTCGGAGTTGTATGCTTACGTTGCGTTTCTTGTTGTTTTCTTGACTTTCGGAATGGAAACAACTTTTTTCCGATACATAAAAGAAAAGACTGATAAAGAAACTGTTTTCAGAAATACTTTCCTGACTGTCTTGGTTATTAATGTCTTGTTCTTTTTAATAGGAGTATATTTTCTTCAAGAAATTGCGGATTGGCTTTTGTATCCAAAGCATAGTGAATATATCTTTTTACTGCTTATCATTGTGTGTGTTGATGCCTGTTCAAGTATACCATTGGCAAGATTACGTTCGGAAGAAAAAGCGAAGCAATTCGCTGGAATTCAAGTTGCATCAATATTGGTTAATATTGGATTGAACTTGTTGTTTATGTTGACGATGTTTAATAAAGAGCATCCAGAACAAGGAGTCTTATATATTTTCATTGCTAATTTGATATCATCTATTGTTAAACCAGCTTTATTATACAAGTATTTCCTTCAACTACGTTTTAAGTTTGATCTTGCTTTGGGAAAAGAAATGCTGATGTATGCGCTTCCCTTGGTTGTTGCTGGTTTTGCTGGTATTGTTAATGAAACGTTGGATAGAGCAATGCTTAAAAAAGTATTGTTTGAAAATGGACAAACCATAGAAGAAGCAACTGCACAAGTTGGTATTTATTCGGCTGTTTATAAATTGGCGATGTTGGTTTCTATTTTGTTACAGGCATATCGTTATGCAGCAGAGCCATTCTTTTTTAATCAAGCAAAAAATCAAGATAAAAGTAAGTTGTATAGTAAATTGATGAATTACTTTGTTGCGACTGTATGTTTGGTGTTTTTAGTTGTGTCGTTGGACATTGATATTTTCAAACATTTTATCCGAAATGAAAGTTATTGGGTAGGATTGGGAGTTGTTCCTATTTTATTGATGGCAAATGTGTTTTTAGGAATTTATTATAACCAAAGTATTTGGTATAAATTATCAGGACAAACAAAATTTGGTGCTTTTATCTCTATTGGAGGGGCGATTTTGACCATTACAATCAACTGGATTTTCATTCCAACTTATGGATATTGGGCTTGCGCTTGGGCAACTTTGATTGTTTATACCGCTCAAATGATTGCATCTTACATTCTTGGACAGAAATATTATCCAATAAAATATAATTTACGCAAGTTTTTCTTTTATCTGATTTTGACTCTGGTATTGTTTTTCATCTGTAAAGGGTTAGCTATTGAAAGTTTGTCCGTTCGTTTGATTGTACATAATTTGTGTATTGCCGCTTTCGTATGGTTTGCTTGGAAACTCGAAAAACCAACAAAAGCATTGAATTAAGGGGGAGGAAAATTTACTTTTTATTCCAACCCATTTCATCTTTTTTCTTAACTTAAATAAGAAAAGAGGATATGACAACGTATGAATTAGGAGTTTACGGGGAAGAATTAGCCCGTAATTTTTTAGCAGAAAAAGGGTATAAGCATTTAGAGTTTAATTACCGTTTAGGACATTTGGAAGCTGATATCATTTCAATTTTTGAAAATCAAATAGTAGTTACTGAAGTGAAAACAAGACAAACAGCTGAAATTGGTGAGCCTTGGCGCGCTGTAACAAGAGCGAAGCAAAAGCAGATTATTAAAGTTGCCAATATGTTTGTGAAAGAAAGACAAATCAGTTTACATACCCGTTTTGATATAATTTCAATTGTACACAATCAATTTCGAACTGAAATTGAGCATATTGAAGATGCCTTTACAACTGTTTAAAAAAAGGAACATTCAAATTAAGGATGGAATATCTATTTTTGTTTTGAAAATTGAATTACTATGAATTATACATTACGTTTTGTCATTGTTTGTGCGGTATTAATTGCCAGTGCTTGTGGCTTGGTTGATCCAAGAAATAAAGGCAAAGGATTTAATATTTTACCATTATCTGCTGATAAAAATTTTGGAAAACAGGCTGATTTACAAATATCATCTGATCCTTCTACTTATCCATTACTGGATCCATCTCGTTATGCTGAAGTTTATGCTTATATCAATAAAGTACGAGATAACATTTTAAATTCGGGTAAAGTAGATTTTCGAAGTGAATTTGAATGGAAAATTAAAATTATTCACGATGATAAAACGTTAAATGCTTTTTGTACACCTGGAGGATATATTTATGTATACACAGGAATTTTAAAGTTTTTGGAAAGTGAAGATGAACTAGCAGGTGTATTGGCACACGAAATAGGACACGCGGATATGAGGCATTCTACGCGACAAATTACAACTATGTATGGATTGACCTTTGTTGCTGATGTTGCTCAACTCATTTTATTAGGGCAAACTAGCCCAACGATTTCTCAGTTATCTACATCGTTAATTGGACTTAAATTCTCACGAAATCACGAAACAGAAGCAGACCAACGTTCTGTCTTGTATTTATGCAACACACCTTACAGAGCAGATGGTGCAGCAGGATTTTTTGAAAAATTAGAAAAGCAAGGGCAATCGGGTAGAGTTCCAGAATTTTTAAGTACGCATCCAAATCCTGAAAATCGCATAGAGCATTTTCATAATGCAGCAACTACGATGGGGTGTAGAGGGAAAAGTGATTTCAAAGAAGCTTACAAAGCGATTATAGCAAAACTTCCTAGATAGAATTTATGATTTTATTTTTTGATAATTATACGTTTATAGATACGAAAAAAAGTTTCGATATTTCTATTCCTTTGTCTAATGATGATCTAAATCCATTGGCTTGGTATGTAGAGAAACCCATTTTCGAACCTGTTCGTGCTGAAGGATTTGTAGGTTTAGTGACCGAAGGAAGTAGTACCAATTTTAGAAATATTTCATTTAATCCTCATGGCCATGGTACGCACACTGAATGTTTAGGGCACATCACGGAAGAAATTCATTCCATTAATAAAAATCTGCAAGAATCATTTTTTACGTCAGAAGTGATTTCGATTATTCCTGAAAAACGTTGGAATGACCAAGAGCAAGTTTGGGATGAGGTAATTTCTAAAGATCAAATTGAAAAGGCAATTACATCTGAAAAAGTGGAAGCCATAGTTTTGAGAACACTTCCGAATGAAATAGAAAAAAAACATAGAAATTATTCATCTACTAATCCTCCGTATTTGGATGTATCTTGTGTGGAAGTTTTAAATGATAAGCAAGTAAAACATTTTTTGATTGATTTGCCTTCGGTGGATAGAGAAAATGATGAAGGAAAATTGTTATTTCATCACGCGTTTTGGCAAGTACCGCAAAATCCACAATTCGATAAAACGATTACCGAGTTTATCTATGTTGCAGATGAGGTAAAAGATGGAAGGTACTTATTGAATTTACAAACTGCTCCTTTTGAAAATGATGCGACTCCAAGTCGTCCTGTATTATATCCTATTTTTGAAAGATAGTGTTCCCTGACCAGCTTAATAAGGAATTAGATGCTTATTTTGACAATGAGCAATTTCGCTTTAAAACTCAACTTCAGTTAGCCAAAGATTTTGAAGTACATGGGTTTAGTTTTGAATCACTTTTTTGTGAGCAAGTAATTGAAATGCCAAATTTAACCGAGCAAGTTACTGAAGCGTTGATGTATATATTAGAAAAGAAATCATCTTCGTGGCAAGCCTTACTTTACACCATCGATATTCCAGAGAAAAAGTACATACAATATGCCACTTCTCAAGAAGGTAATTGGATGCATCAATTCGCTTGGGAAATTATTCGTAGAGAAGCACAAAAAGTATTTTTTAGAGAGAAGTTTTCGAAGTAGAATTTAATCGTAGTGATATCTACATTTTGCAATTAATATTTCATCGTCTTTTACCTGATAGATCAATCGGTGTTCATCATCAATTCTTCGTGACCAAAAACCCGAATATTTGTATTTCAGCGGTTCTGGTTTTCCAATACCTTGAAATGGTGTTCGAGCAATTTCTTTGAGTAGGTCGTTAATCCTTTTTACCTTCTTTTTATCAGTTTTTTGCCAATACAAATAATCTTCCCAAGATTCGTCTACAAAAATATACTTCATTCTTCAAGTAAATTTTTGCTAATTGAATTTCCTGATTTTAGTTTTTCAATGGCTGAATCTAATCTCTTTTCGTTTTCTTTTGATGATAGTTCATGTTGCGTAGCACACAAAGAATTATACTCTGCTAACGACATAATAACAATGCCATTATCTTTTCCTCTGTTAATGATAAGAGTTTCAAAGTTTTCCGTTACTTTATCAAAGTATCTTTTTATATCTTTTCTAAAATCGGAGATAGTTGTAGTTAACATAAGTCGAAAGTTTTGTACTTTAATATGTACAAATATATGTACAAAATCAATTTCAAACAAGTTTATTTTCGAATGTAGTTTTATAGCATTTCAACTCCTTTTTTCTTAAAAAATAATTATCAAGGTAATGCATAAATTTATCAAAGAGTATGTACAAAATGATTATTGAATTTTTCTTGTAAATAATCCGTATTAAAATTCCCCTAAAAGTAATTAATTCGTAACTTCGCCCCTCTGTTAATATGTGCTTAAAACATGGATAAAGTAACATACGTAGGTAATGCAGATGTAACTGCAATAGATTTTCTATATAAGTCCTACAAGCAAGACCCTGAAAGTGTTGATATTGGATGGCAAAAATTCTTCGAAGGGTTTGAATTCGCTCAAACGAATTTCGACGAAAAAGGAGACATTCCTGAAAATTTTCAAAAAGAATTCAAGGTCTTAAATTTGATCAATGGGTATCGTACTCGTGGTCATTTATTTACCAAAACAAACCCTGTTCGCGATAGACGTAAGTATGAACCAACCTTAGCAATCGAAAATTTCGGTTTAACGGAGGCTGATTTGAATACTGTTTTTCAATCTGGTTCTCAAATTGGTATAGGTTCAGCTACTTTAAAGGATATCATCGCTCATTTAGAAGAAACGTATTGCCAATCTATTGGTATTGAGTTTATGTATATGAGAGAGCCTGAGCGTTTAGAGTGGATTAAAAATAAAATCGAACTTAAAAATCGTGCAAAATACGATGCAACTCGTAAAGTAGAAATCTTTAGTAAGTTGAATCAAGCATCCAGTTTTGAAGCGTTTTTAGGTAAAAAATACGTTGGTCAAAAACGTTTTTCCGTTGAAGGAGGTGAGGCTTTGATTCCTGCTTTGGACACACTAGTACAAAAAGGTGCAGAACTAGGTGTTGAGTATTTTGTAATGGGAATGGCACATAGAGGTCGTTTGAATACATTGACAAACATCTTTGAAAAACGTCCACAAGATATTTTTTCAGAATTTGAAGGAAAAGAGTTTGAATTTGAAGGAAACTTTGATGGGGATGTTAAATATCACCAAGGATTTACTTCTGAAATCACAGCTAAAAACGGAAAGAAAGTTGGTCTTACGTTAGCACCAAATCCTTCTCACTTAGAAGCTGTTGATCCAGTAGTTCAAGGTATTGCAAGAGCAAAAATTGACGCTGTTTACAAAGACGAGAAAAAAGTTTGTACAGTAATGGTTCACGGTGATGCTGCAGTTGCAGGTCAAGGCATCGTATACGAAGTTGTACAAATGGCACAATTAGATGGGTATAGATCTGGAGGAACTGTTCATATCGTGGTGAACAACCAAGTTGGATTTACTACAAACTATTTAGATGCGCGTTCATCTACCTATTGTACGGATGTTGCTAAAACTACCTTATGTCCTGTATTCCATGTGAATGGAGACGATGTTGAAGCAGTATTACAAGCAGTAGAAATTGCTATCGAATATAGACAAGTATTTAATAGAGATATCTTTATTGACTTATTATGTTACCGTAAATATGGTCATAATGAGGGGGATGAGCCTAAATTCACACAACCACATTTGTATAACATCATTGCTAAACATCCTAATCCAAAAGATATTTATTTAAAGCAAATAGTTGCTGAAGGTGTTATTACTGGAGAAAAAGCAAAAGAAATCGAAGAGAAATACAATCAATTTTTAGAAGAACAATACCAAATTTCAAAACAAAACGATAAAGCAATCGTTTGGGATTTCTTAAAATCTTCGTGGGAAGGATACAGACACGGTAAAGCAGAAGATTTTGTAAAATCAATAGAAACAGGTGTTGAAAAAACACAATTAGAGCAGTTAGGTCATAAATTGGCTACTTTACCTGAGGGTAAGAAATACTTCAGAAAAATTGCTAAGATTTTCGAAGATCGTTTAAACGCTGTTAAAGACAATAAATTAGATTGGGGAACAGCTGAAATGTTGGCTTATTCATCTTTATTGGTGGAAGGGCATCCAGTTCGTTTATCTGGACAAGATGTTGAGCGTGGAACATTTTCTCATCGTCATGCAGTAGTTAAAACAGAAGATACAGAAGAAGAAGTTGTTACATTGAATTTATTAGCTGAAAAACAAGCTGCTTTCAGTGTATATAACTCATTGTTATCTGAATATGGTGTTTTAGGTTTTGAATATGGATATTCATTAGCGACACCACAAGGATTGACAATTTGGGAGGCACAATTTGGAGATTTCTTCAACGGTGCTCAAATTATGGTCGATCAATTCATTACTGCTGGTGAAGACAAATGGTCAACGCAATCAGGTTTGGTGATGTTATTACCACACGGTTATGAAGGACAAGGAGCAGAGCACTCAAGTGCACGTATGGAGCGTTTCTTACAACAATGTGCGGATGAAAACATACAAGTAGTAAATACTTCTACACCTGCAAACCATTTCCACGTATTAAGAAGACAAGTAAAACGTGATTTCAGAAAACCATTGGTTGTTTTCTCTCCAAAAATGTTGTTACGTTACCCAAGTGCGGTATCTACATTGGAAGAAATGGCTACAGGTTCATTCCAAGAAATCATTGATGATAAAAACGCTAATAGAAATCAGGTAGATACTTTGGTATTCTGTACAGGTAAATTCTACTATGAAGTTTCTGAAAAAGCGGCTGAAATGGGTGTTGAAAATATGGCATTTATCCGTATCGAACAATTATATCCATTCCCACAAGAGCAATTTGATGCATTAGTTGCTAGTTATCCAAATGCTAAAAATATTATTTGGGCACAAGAAGAGCCTGAAAATATGGGAGCTTGGAGATTCATTGCGATGAGATTAAGACATTTACCGCTTATTGGTATTACACGTCAAGCATCAGCTGCAGCTGCAGAAGGGTCATCTTCATTGCATAAAAAACGTTTAGCTAAGTTGTTTAGCGACATTTTTCAATATGCAACAATTAACGCGAAATAATAATATTAAAAAAGATATCGTATGTCAGTTTTAGAAATGAAAGTACCTAGTCCAGGAGAATCGATTTCAGAAGTAGAAATCGCAACTTGGTTGGTATCTGATGGTGATTACGTTGAGAAGGATCAAGCTATTGCTGAGGTTGACTCAGACAAAGCAACATTAGAATTACCTGCAGAACAAAGTGGGGTAATTACATTAAAAGCAGCAGAAGGTGATGTAGTTGCAGTTGGACAAGTTGTTTGTTTGATTGATACATCAGCAGCAAGACCAGAAGGTAGCGCAGCACCTGCTCCAGCAAAAGAAGAGAAAGCGGTAGAAGTAGAGGCTCCAAAAGCAGCTCCTGCACCATCTCCGAATCCGGTGAATGAAAAAACTTCATACGCATCTGGAACTCCATCTATTGCAGCAGCTAAAATGATGGCTGAAAATAATGTTCCAGCGAACAAAGTAGCAGCGACAGGAAAAGATGGTCGCATTACGAAGCAAGATGTTTTGGCAGCGATGTCTGCTGGAATTAGTGCAGATGCAGTTCAAGGTTGGGGTGGTACACGTGAACAAAGCCGTGAGAAAATGTCGATGTTACGTCGTAAGATTGCAGAACGTCTGGTTTCTGTGAAAAACGAAACAGCAATGTTGACTACATTCAACGAAGTGGATATGAAACCAATTATGGATTTAAGAGCAAAATACAAAGATAGTTTTGCGAAATTCCATGAAGTGAATTTAGGATTTATGTCTTTCTTTACTAAAGCAGTAACAGAAGCATTAAATATATTCCCTGCAGTAAATGCACAAATCGATGGAAATGAAGTAATATTCCATAATTATGCAGATGTAGGTATTGCTGTATCTTCACCGAAAGGATTAATGGTTCCAGTGGTTCGTAATGCAGAACAAATGACTTTGGCTGAAATCGAACGTGAAATTAAGCGTTTGGCAATCAAAGCTAGAGATGGTAAAATTACACCAGACGATATGACTGGTGGTACATTTACAATCACTAACGGTGGTGTTTTCGGTTCGATGTTGTCTACACCAATTATTAACCCACCACAATCTGCTATTTTAGGAATGCACAACATCGTTGAGCGTCCAGTAGCAATCAATGGAAAGGTAGAAATTCGCCCTATTATGTATGTAGCACTTTCGTATGATCACAGAATCATCGATGGTAAGGAATCAGTAGGATTCTTAGTAAAAGTGAAAGAGATGTTAGAAAATCCAGAAAGAATGATTTTTGGAGGTAAAGATCCGTTACAAGTACTTTTGGGATTGTAACATTTCGACAAGCTCAATGTGACAATTTAAAATAAAGAATAGCTAA
>CANHVK010000029.1 GCA_947464135.1 Flavobacteriia bacterium
AGTTAAAAATTTATCTTTAAAAAAGATTTTAATTAAAATTTTATTGTAATAAATAATTTGTGATGAAATTGAATCAAATTTTATAGGTGTAATTTGTAAATTTTGACCTATAAATTCTCTATAAATAAAGGGGTTGTTTAATTTTATTATTTGATTTTCATTATCATTATTAAAATTCGATGTTAATCCTCTTTTTTTATTTTTTAATCCAGTTTTTATTGATTTAATTGGTTTTAAAATTGAATCAATGAATTCAATTTTATATGATAGTGATGAATCTTTTAATCTGAAATTATAATTAAAAAGTGGTACTATTGGTTTGTTATTTTGATTTAAACAATAAAAGTATTTTGTAAAGTCAACATTCTCTTTTTTAGAAACTATTTTGTTCATTTTTGAACTATCAATTGAGAATTCAATTAATATAAAAGATTTATCTTCTTTTACAATTTTAAAGTTTTGTGAAAAAAGGGTATTAGTTAATATAAAATATATTAATAATTTTAAAATTATGGTGCTTCTTGAAAGCATATTTATATACGAGTAATACGTCCTTTATATTCAGATTTTTCTCCCTTAACAGGATTAGATAAAATTACTTTCCAAATGTAATCTGAATTTTCTGGTACTAGTTCATCTGTTTTTTCATTTTGCCCTCTCCAAGGTTTATCTAAATCGGTTGTTTCAAATATCGTTTCACCTGTTGATGGTGAAATTATTAACATTCTAAATTCAGTCTTTCGAAGAAACAAAGCGTATGGGATAAATGAATTTCGTTTTGGGTCAGTATGATTAGGGTCTATACCTGTAACACTCATTAAATTGTAATTTTCTTCTGCATCGAACCATTTAGTTAATTCAGATTTGCAACCATTGGACTCAGAAATTAGTTTAATTTCATATTTACCTTTATTAAAAGTGTAGAGATCAATTTCTTTACCTTGTCCATAAGGTTTTCCATTAATATACCATTTGTTGTTGTTTGTTTGATTAGAATTAATAGTAAGCATTGGCAATCCATTAGATAGATCTATCTCATGCGGTAAATTAAAGTTTATTTTAGGTGATGTAACTACTTCGAAGCCTTTTAATTTACTTTCAGTATTTAGAGAGAAATCAAAACTCCAATAATATATTCCTATATCTTGTAATTCAACAGATTTTTTTTCATCTTTTCTTATCGCATAATATTTACCTGATTCATGAATTAGAAAAAGTGTAGATTCATTTTCATTTTTAAAGTTTTCAATCTCACCCTGACAATATTCTGATCGAGACGTGACTTGTAAAGTTCTTTTTACTTCTTTTTGATCGTTATTTTTTTCTTCGAATTTGAATTCGATTGTTTTTTCTATTGTTTTTTGATTCGAAGTAGGCTTATTAATTTGCTTGAATATAATTTTTTTTGTGTTATTTGAGATTTTATTTGAGTGTTTATTTTCAGTGGGTATATTGATCTTATTAGATTGTTCATTAATATCTTTTTCAATTGGTTTAATTTTATCTGTTTCTATTTTAACTTCAGTTTTATTTGAAAAAATAAAATAACCTGCAATACCTATAGTTAATACAATTAAAGTAATAGTATTAATCTTTGAAAACTTTGAGCTTTCATTAGATTTTTGTTTTGAATCTAATTTTGACTGCAAAGCATGCCATGCTGAAGGATCATATGATTCTTCATAATTTTCTAAACTTTGTTTAAATAATTCTTCAATATTTTTACTCATTGAACCGTTTTAGCAATTTTTTTATTAATAATTTTCTGTAAATTCATTTTTGCTTTTGCAAGATTGGATTTTGATGTTCCTTCTGATATCCCTAAAGTTTCTGCAATTTCTTTGTGCGAATAGTTTTCAAAAACATATAAGTTGAAAACTGTTTTATAAGCTGGAGACAATTCGTTTATCGCATCCATTGCTACATTCGCTTTTAATTCAAATTCTTGTTCAAATTCAAAATTATCGATAGGGTCGTTAAATTCTGCTTTAGTATTAATTTCATTTTCTTCAACCCAATTTAGTCTTTTATTTTTTCTAAGCGCATCCAGAGCTGTATTTGCCATAATTCTTCTTATCCATCCATCAAAAGAACCGTTTGACTCAAAGGTGTTTAATTTATCAAAAACTTTTATAAACCCATCTTGTAAAATCTCTTGAGCAGTGTCTTTGTCGTTTGTATACCTTAGACAAACAGCCATCATTTTACCATAGTAAAGTTTAAATAATTGTTCTTGCGCAAGTCTATCCTTACGTAAACATCTATTTATAATATCGTCCAGCTTAATCTTTATTTCCACGTTTATTATTTGATTGACGTTATTAATTTCAATCAGTTGCCTAAAAATATATTTTTTTAATAAAACTCTATAAAAATAAGTTATAAAATATGAATTCATTTATTCCTTTTGTTATAAATTTGCCATATTAATATGAATTAATTTAAAGTTTAATATGAAAGTAACCGTTGTTGGTGCTGGTAATGTAGGCGCAACTTGCGCTGATGTTTTAGCACAAAGAGAAATTGCTAACGAAATTGTTTTGTTAGATATTAAAGAAGGATTTGCTGAAGGTAAAGCGCTTGATATTTGGCAAAAAGCACCCATTAATTTGTATGATTCAAGAACGATTGGTTCTACAAATGATTATTCTAAAACCGCGAATTCTGATGTTGTTGTAATTACTTCTGGTTTACCTAGAAAACCAGGGATGTCTCGTGATGACCTTATCGCTACTAATGCAGGTATTGTTAAAACAGTTACTGATAATATAATTAAACACTCTCCTAATGCAATTTTGATTATAGTATCAAATCCATTAGATGTTATGACTTATTGTGCTTACTTAAATGCTAAAGTAGATTCTAATAAAGTATTTGGTATGGCTGGGATTTTAGATACAGCACGTTACAGAGCATTTTTGGCTGAAGAATTGAATGTTTCACCAAAGGATATTCAAGCTGTTTTAATGGGTGGACACGGTGATACTATGGTACCACTTCCTCGCTACACAACTGTTTCAGGTATTCCTGTTACTGAATTAATTGATGCTGACAAATTAAACGAAATAATTGAAAGAACTAAATTTGGTGGTGGTGAAATCGTTAAATTGTTAGGAACATCTGCATGGTACGCTCCAGGTGCTGCAGCTGCTCAAATGGTTGAGGCTGTAATTAGAGATCAAAAACGAATTTTCCCAGTTTGTGCTTGGTTACAAGGAGAGTATGGTATGAAAGATATTTATTTAGGTGTTCCAGTTATATTAGGTAAAAATGGAATTGAAAAAATTATTGAATTACAATTAAACGATGAAGAGAAAGCAATGTTAGAAGAATCATCAAAAGCTGTAAAATCAGTAATGGATGTTTTAGATAATATGAATGTAAACGCTTAGTAAATTCTGTTATATAAAAAAAGCGATTATGATTACATAATCGCTTTTTTTATATAAAATGTTTCTCTCTCAAAATAGATTCCATATGTTGTTGAATCTTTGTTGCTTCATTTTTTGCTTTCTCTGAAAAATCTTTATCATTAGAAGCATATATTATCCCTCTAGAAGAATTTACTAATAAACCACAATCTTTATTCCATCCATATTTACAAACATCTTCAAGACTACCACCTTGAGCACCTACACCTGGTACTAAAAAGAAATGTTCAGGTACAACAGATCTTACTTCTCCAATTTGTTCTGCTCTAGTTGCACCTACCACATACATTAAATTTTCTGGAGTTCCCCAGTTAGCTGTTTTTTTCAGTACTGTTTTAAATAATTCATCACCTTTTTTATCTTTTATTGATTGAAAGTCAACAGATCCTCTGTTTGATGTTAATGCAAGTACAATAGCCCATTTATTTTTAAATTCTAAAAAGGGTGTGATACTATCTTCGCCCATATATGGTGCAATTGTGACTGAATCACAATTTAGATATTCAAAAAAAGTTTTTGCATAGTAAGTAGAAGTATTACCAATGTCTCCACGCTTAGCATCAGCAATAGTAAAAATATTTTTAGGTATATAATTTAATGTTTTTTCAAGTGATTTCCAACCTTTTACACCAAGACATTCATAAAAAGCAATATTTGGTTTATATGCAACACAATAATCTTTGGTTGCATCAATTATTGCTTTATTAAATTCAAATATAGGGTCTTCAGTTTCTAATAAATGAGTAGGAATTTTGTCTAAATCTGCATCTAATCCTACACATAAAAAAGAGCGTTTTTCTTTAATCTGGTTAATAAGTTCTTTTCTAGTCATAAGCCTAATTTCGTAGTTGCAAAAGTAATAATAAATGAATGATGTTAAGGTTTTATTCTTAACTTCAAACTAATATTGTTCGAATTAATAAATATTAAATTTAATGTATGAAAGCAAAAAAAGCTTCAGAAACCTTAGCTGTTACAACACATATAGTATTGCCTAATGATACAAATCCACTAGGGAATTTATTCGGTGGTCAATTATTAGCTTGGATGGATATTGTTGCAAGTATTTCAGCACAAAGACATTGTAGAAGAGTTGTTGTAACTGCTTCTGTGAATAATGTTTCTTTTCAAGAACCGATTCCTGGATCTTCTATACTTACTTTAGAAGGTAAAGTATCCAGAGCTTTTAGTTCATCAATGGAGGTTTTTGTAGATGTTTTTATTGAAGATCAGGTTTCTGGAGCCAGAAGAAAATGTAATGAAGCAATTTATACTTTCGTAGCAGTGGATCAATTAGGAGGTCCAATTCAGGTCCCTGAATTAATTGCAGAATCGGATGAGGAAAAAGAGAGATTTAATGGAGCTTTAAGAAGGCGTCAGTTAAGTTTAATATTGGCTGGTAAAATGAAACCTAATGAAGCTTCGGAGCTTAAAGCACTTTTTACAAATTAATGGCTTTAAAAAATGTATAAAACAAAAAAAGCTGTCATTTGACAGCTTTTTTTGTTTTATAATCAATTATTAATTACACTGTTTGTGTTAATTTTGGAGCAGCTGCTAATATGTCAGCTGATGTTTCAGAAGCATATTGCTCAAAGTTTCTTACGAATTGTCCAGCTAAATTATTTGCCGTATCATCATAAGCATTTTTGTCTGCCCAAGTTGATCTTGGATTTAAAATTTCAGCAGGAACTCCTTCACAAGATGTTGGTATTGCTAAATCAAATACAGGTAATGTATCGTAAGTAACATCATTTAATTTACCTTCTAATGCTGCAGTAATCATAGCTCTAGTGTAAGATAATTTCATTCTGCTACCAACTCCATATGAACCACCAGTCCATCCAGTGTTAATTAACCATACTTTAATATCAGTACCTTCTAATTTTTCACCTAATAATTTTGCATATTTCGCAGGGTGTAATGGTAAGAATGCTTTACCAAAACATGCTGAGAAAGTAGTTGTAGGTTCGGTAATCCCCATTTCTGTTCCTGCAACTTTTGCTGTATAACCAGACATAAAGTGATACATTGCTTGTTCTTTCGTTAAACGTGAGATTGGAGGCAATACACCAAAAGCATCAGCAGTTAAGAAGAAAATATTTTTCGGAGTTGATCCAATTGAAGGAGTAACAATGTTATCAATGTAGTTAATAGGATAAGAAACACGTGTGTTTTCTGTAATAGAACCATCTGTGTAATCTGGAGTAGAGGAGTTATCTACAAAACCAATATTTTCTAATATAGCACCAAATTTGATTGCATCGAAAATTTGAGGTTCTTTTTCTCTAGATAAATCAATAGTTTTAGCATAACATCCACCTTCGAAGTTGAATACAGTGTTATCTGACCATCCATGCTCATCATCTCCAATTAATCTTCTATTTGGATCTGAAGACAATGTAGTTTTTCCTGTTCCTGATAGACCAAAGAAAATAGCTGTATCACCATCTTTACCAATGTTTGCAGAACAATGCATTGATAATACATTTTTCTCATGAGGTAATAAATAGTTTAGTACAGAGAAAATTCCTTTTTTCATTTCGCCCGTGTATCCTGTACCGCCAATAAGAATCATTTTCTTAGTGAAGTTCAAAATTGCAAAATTATGTTGACGCGTTCCGTCAATTGCTGGGTCAGCTTTGAAACCAGGTGCACATACGATATGCCATTCCGCTTCGAAATTTTCAATTTCAGTTTCAGTTGGTCTTAAAAACATGTTATAACAAAACATATTTGACCAAGGGAATTCAGCTACAACGCGAATATTCAAACGATGTGCCTCATCAGCACAAGCGTATGCATCTCTTACGTATACATCTTTATCTGTAAGATAAGATTTCATTCTGTTGTATAAAGAGTCAAATTTCTCAGTTGAAAATTTGATGTTAACATCCCCCCACCATACTGAGTTTTCTGTTTTTTCATCAAATACTACGAAACGATCTTTTGGAGATCTACCTGTAAATTCACCAGTTTCAATCGCAATAGCACCAGTATCTGTTAAAACACCTTGACCATTAATGATTGTGTCTTCTACTAATTCAGCAGGAGTTAAGTTCCAAAACACGTTTCCTAAGTTAGTTAAACCTATAGAATCGTTCAAATTGGCATGTTTTCCGCGTTTACCAAATTCGTTCATACGTACTTTTATTTTATAGCTTTCGCTTTGATTTAGGATGCAAAATTACACCAATTAAATTTAATCATCAATTTTTTTTTCTCGATTTTCAAACAATTCATTTGTTCACAAGCCAAAATCTGTTCAAAACTTGAAAAAAAATGATTTTAGTCTATAAATTCAGCTAATTTTTCAATAGCCATTTTAGCATTATTTCTAATTTCTAGTAAAGAAGCATCTTGCATATAACATGGTGCACATATTATTCTATTATTCTCGTCAATGCAAAGATCATTAATACCTTTTTCTAATGATTTACCTCCATTTTTTTCTATTCCTATATGGAAAGAATGAATATCATAGGGAGATTTCTCATTCGTTGAACCTAAAGTCAATGTTGGTGAAATTGTTGAATCTTTGAATGCTAATGATATCAATATTGGACTTACACATAAAGCGGCAATTGGTTTTCCTATATTTACTAAATTGATTAATAGTAATTTTACTTCAGGTAATATTTCACCATCTGCTCCATTAAAAGCCCATGTAGTGAGGTTTTTTGCATTACCAAAACCTCCAGGAATTACTAATCCATCTATATCGCTTGGTGTAATTGTTTTAATATCAACTACATTTCCCCTCATAATTCGTGCTGATTCAATCATCATATTTCTTGTTTCATTCATTTCTGAACCGTCGAGATGATTAATTACGTGGTGTTGATTTTTGTTAACTGAAATTCCTACGTATTGAATATTTAGTTCTTCAAGAGCGATCATAGCTGATATTGTTTCTTGAATTTCAGAACCGTCATAAACACCACATCCTGATAATAAAATTCCAACTTTCATTTATACAAGTTTTATATGATTATTAGCTAAAGTGATTAAACGTTGTTTGTAAAGCATGCCAATAGAATTTTTAAAAGTTTTTTTTGACATTCCGACTTCTTCTCTAATTTTATCAGGATCTGATTTGTCTGTTATGTAAAGAATTCCGTTATTTTCTTTCAATAATTCAAGTAATCTTTCACAATTACTCTCCATTTTTATAAATCCAATTTTATCTAAAGTAATATCTAATTTTCCATCAGGACGAATTGATTTTACATACCCTTTACATCTTTCTCCAAATTTTACAATGCGAGAAATATCACTTTTAAAAATTAATCCGCTATATGTTTCATTAACAATTACATTTCTTCCTAATTCTGTAGTGTCTGCAATTAGTAAATCAACTTCTTCATTTTCTTGTACTAAAATATGTTCAAACTCAAGGTATTTTCTAATTTTTGATGATGCTACTAAACGCTGCGTAGCTTCATCTAAATATAAATGAACAATATAGCGTTTACCTTCTTCCATTTTTTGTTTTTGTTCCTTGAATGGCACTAACAAATCTTTTTCGATTCCCCAATCTAAAAAAGCACCAAAATGACTTACTTGGTTTACTTTTAATGCCGCAAATCCGTGTAGCTCAAGGAATGGTTTTTTTGTTGTAGATATTATTCTATCTTCTGAATCTAAGTAAACAAAAACACTTAAAAAATCTCCAATTTCAACATTCTCAGGGATATATTTTGTTGGTAAAAGAACAACATTGTCTTCATCATCACCTAAATAAGCTCCTGGTGGTGTTATTCTTAATAGTGTTAAAGTGTTGAATTGACCTAAATGAATCATAATTAGATTTTTATATGGTAACTTGATTTCATAGTTTAAACAATGAAATTTTAACTTTTTGTTTTTTTATTTTAACGTGTGGTAAAAGATTTTTTATGCTTTTTAGCTCATATATTGATAATGAAATTAATGAATGTTGATCATATACTTCGATAAGACCGATTGATTCATTTTTCAAACCAACATCTTTTGTTAAAAAACCAACAATATCAATTTTTCTAATTTTATCCTTTCTACCTGCCGATAGATATATAGGAAATTTTTCAGAAGGTTTAAAATCTTTAAAATCTTCAAAACTTTTTGTTTTATTTATTTCAAAATCATTACAATATTCGGGTAGGGGTTCACTTTCAGAATGAATTAAAAGAACAGTGCCTTCTGCTTTCATTCGAGCAGTTCTTCCATTTCTATGTATGAAATCTTCCTTTGAATGCGGATATTGATAGTGAATCACTAAGTCAAGCTCAGGTATATCTAATCCTCTCGATGCTAAATCTGTACAAATTAACGTGTCTACACAACCGCTTTTAAATAAATAAAGAGCATGTTCTCTATCTCTTTGTTCTAAACCTCCGTGATATAGTGCGGTTTCTTTTCCAAATTCTTTTAAATGTTGTTTTATTCTGTCTGCAGCATCACGATGTGAACAAAAAATAAGCGTATTGTTATTTTTAACATTTGAAATATACTTAACTAGTGTCACAAGTTTATCATTTCCTTCTGATTCAAGTGAGTATAATTCGTATTTAGGTTTTTCTTCTAAGAGAAAATTAGATGTTTTGAAAGAGAATTGGTTAAATATTGAAGGGAATTCTTTGATTTCAGTTGCAGAAACTAATTGGATACTTTTAAAAATTGAACAGTTTTCAGTAATAAATTCTATTTCTTTTTGAAAACCTAATTCTAATGTTTTATCGTATTCATCAATGATTAGATGATTGATAGTTAATCCTGCTAATGTTCCTCTATTAATATGATCAGCGATTCTTCCTGGAGTACCTATAATTATTTTAGGGTTCTCATTTATTTGTTGAACTTCAAATTGAAATTTATGACCACCATAACAAGTAACACTTTTTCTACCTGTTCTCAAAAGAGAGTAGGAGTTTGAAACTTGTTGGGCTAATTCTCTTGAAGGACACAAAATCAGAGTACAATCATCTGAATTTAATTTTTGTAAATTTTTTTCTAGTTCGACTAAAAATGCAAAAGTTTTACCAGTTCCGGTATTTGCTAGCAGTATTTTATATGAATCATTAGTAGACCAATAATTTTCCTGAAGCTTATTTGGTGCAACTAAATTTGTATTTGAAAAAATAGATGTTGTCAATTATTTATTACCTTTTTGATAGTCAGCAATAAATTGTGCTAAGCCACTATCTGTTAATGGATGTTTAATTAATGCTTTTATGGCATTTAAAGGAGCAGTGATCACATCTGCACCAATTTCAG
This sequence comes from Flavobacteriia bacterium, assembly GCA_947464135.1. GTDB lineage: Bacteria > Bacteroidota > Bacteroidia > Flavobacteriales_D > Crocinitomicaceae > CANHVK01. The sequence continues at coordinate 9,687 of CANHVK010000029.1, forward strand.
CACATTGAATTATGTGCATTGGATTTCTCAGTGATGCTGCTAATATTTGAGTTTCGAAACCGAAATTGTCGAATATAGTTCTTATTTGAGCAACCAATTGTAACCCATCTGAAGAAATATCATCTAATCTACCAACAAAAGGAGATACAAATGTTGCACCTGCTTTTGCAGCAAGAAGAGCTTGTCCAGGAGAAAAAATCAAGGTGCAGTTTGTTTTTATTTCTTTGGATGATAAGTATTTAATTGTTTTTAGCCCGTCTTCTGTTACCGGAACTTTAACTACAATATTAGGATGTAAGTCAGCTAAAATTTCAGCTTCAGCGATCATTTCATCAAATGTAACTGAATTTACTTCAGCACTAATATCTCCATCAACAATAGAACATATATCTACATAATGTTTTAATATGTTATTGTTTCCCGTGATATTTTCCTTAGCCATTAGAGATGGATTTGTAGTTACACCATCTAATATTCCAAGTTCGTTAGCTTCTTTAATTTCGTTTAAATTAGCTGTATCTATGAAGAATTTCATTTGAATAATATTTTAATATCCCAAGTCCGTAAATCTAATCGTACTTAGAATTAAATAAAGATAAAAAGAATTTGATTTTATAAAAAGAAGACTTAAAAAAAAAGGGTAAGCTACTTCTATCGCACCGCTACAACTTCATACCTTTGCTACGTTCCCGTCCTGGAGGATTTTGAAGGAGCTAGTCGTAGAAGACTTACCCATTGCAAATATATAAAAAGATACTTGAATATTATGATACTTTTAAAAAAAATCGTCCAAGTGGGCCTTCACAAAATAATAAATCTAAAATTGAAAGATTTTGATAAAATCCGTGTTTATTTATAAAGGGTTGAATATATTGTTTTTCTGATGATATTAAAGTAAAGTCATTATTTCTGTAGTCGTTTAAAATATTGTTTTTCATATACTCAGAAGTTATTGAAAAGTCATTTCTTAAATCAAAGGTTTTATTTAAAAATTCAAAACAGGCTTGATTTTTTTTATAAAGTATAACTTCATTTGAAAAAATCAAATTATAAATATCTGATTCATAATGTTCAAAGTAAGGGCTATGCATATATGCGCTTACTATCGCTCTCCAATGATTAATTTTCCAATTTTGAGTTTCATCTATTAGAATATCTTTCGTAAGAGTTTTACTTCCATTTGGTTTAGATATTGGAATAGATAATTCTAAAGTACCATTTGAAGATCCAATTTTGTATCTATTTCTAATAGATTGCTTTTTATAAGTTTCATAAATTTCAAATTCAACCATTTCAGCTTTTGAAATTTCGTTATAATATGATATAGGTCCAAAAAATGAAATTGGAAATACAGCCACTTATTTTATGAATTTTAAAATTCTATTCCATCTTACACCTCCATTTGGATTTTTAGAAAACCAAACTACAGATGCTTTACCAACTATGTGATCTTCTGGAACAAAACCCCATATTCTTGAATCAGCAGAATTGTATCGATTATCTCCCATCATCCAATAGTAATTCAGATTAAACTTGTATGATGTTACTTTTTTACCATCAATGTAGAAATTATCATTTTTTTCCAAAAGGTTATGTCCTTCATATGCAGTAATAATTCTTCTGTAAAAGGCTATATTCTCAGATGTCAAATTAATTGATGTACCTTTTTTGGGTATAATTATTTCACTGTAATTTGTTACGTTGTTTTGGTGATTAAAGTCTTTAGGAAAGGTACTTAAATTTGTTATTTTGCGAGAAGGTGAATTTGATATATTTTTGGTACTATCATTTAATGAATTGTATAGTTGTGGTATTATTACTAATTCAAATTTTGCTTGTCTAAAATCTTTTTTTAATTTATTTAACTCATTTTTAGTTAAATTCATTAAAAATTTATTATGTGAATCAGATAATGTTTGATAATCACGTTCTTTTTCTAATTCATATTGTTCTAACATCATATTTTCAAAAGATGAAGTTGAACCAGTATTTATAAAATTAGTTACTATATACTGAAGATTTTGATTTTCAGGTATGAATGCAGGCTTATTGTTAATAAATAAAACTGAATTTATAATTTTTAATCTATCTCCAGGAACACCTACACAGCGTTTTATATAATTTTCTCTTTTATCAACAGGTCTATAAATTAAACCATAGTGTTTGATGTAGGGGAGAGATTTCTCTGGCATTGGTCCTTTTGAATAAACCACACCACTTGAAATACTTTTTCTTGCTTTTGAAATCCAAAAACTATAGTTACTTATAAAATCAACACCAAATTTATTATAAAATTCGTCCATAGTTTTTATTGAACTAATTTCTGGATGATTTGAATATGATTGAGCAAATAAATATAACGCCTCATCATTCAAAATACCATAATAGTCATGTCCCATTAAACCATGTGGCATTCTAGGGTCATATACTGCTGTGTCTCCAGAAGGATAGTTAAATACAACTACATCATTTCGTTGAATTTTTCCTAAACCGGGTAATCTAAAATAATCTTGTTTTTCAATGTCTGTGTACGATTTTATATCTACCCAAGGAATAGTATTGTGTACTAATGGGAAAGATAAGGGAGTAACAGGAACTTTACAGCCATAGGCTAATTTGTTTACAAATAAGAAATCACCAACTAATAATGTTTTTTCCATTGATCCAGTTGGAATTTGAAAAGGTTCAAACACATATGTTCTAATTATGCTTGCTGCAACGAGAGCGAAAACAATTGAATCACCCCATTCTTTGATATTTGTTTTTTTACCAGTTTTCTCTTTTGATAATAGACCTAAAACATAAGCTACAACATGACCTAAAATAGGTAGACACAAGAATAAGACAATATGATCACTAATTCTTCTTTTTTCAATATCTTTTGGATTAGCCCAATTTGTATCAGCAACAATTTCGAATTGATTTATTTTTGAATATAAAAAATATGGAAAGAAAATACCTTGTAGGGTTTCTATCCAACTAAATTTATCAAATTTTCTGATATAGGTTAGATTTAGTACTGCCAACATAATTAAATGTACACCAGGAACAATCAATAAAAAAGACCACCATCCCTTTTTATTAGTTACATGGAATGCAACATTATAATTATAAAACGGAATTAATGCTTCCCATTTTTTACGACCAAATTTTTCAAAAGAAGTCCACCAAAAAGAAAGGTATGGGTGAACTAAAATATATAAATAGAAATATAATACATTCATAATTAAACGGCTTGAATATCTTGAAGCATATCTTTAATAGTATATACCCCCCTTTTGTCAAAAATCCATTCTGCTGCTAATACTGCTCCTAATGCAAACCCTTTTCTATTATGAGCTTGATGAGTTATGGATATTGTATCAATTTCAGATGAATATGAAACGGTATGAGTACCTGGAACATCCGGAATTCTATGCGCAACAAGACCTAATTGACCTTCTGTAGTATGAGGTGCTGTACCTTCTTCACAAACCCATGAAAAATAAGATTCATTATTTTCTAAAATTTGGTTAGCTAAAGTAATCGCTGTTCCACTTGGAGAATCAATTTTTTGTGTATGATGAACTTCATCTATAGAAGCTTTGTATTGAGAACGATTACTCATGAGTTTTGCTAACTTTTCGTTTAATTCAAAAAATAGATTTACACCTATACTGAAATTACTAGCATAAAGAAGTGAACCTTGATTTTTTGAAACAAGAGATTCAACTTTGTTTATTTCTTCATTCCAACCAGTTGTACCAACAACAATCGGTTTTTTAGAATTTAAAACCATTTCAATATGTTTAACGGCAAGATCTGGTTTTGTAAATTCAATTACAACATCTACTGAATCTATATCTCTATCATTTAAAGGAAATACGCTATTAGATTTAAATAAAATTTCGTGGCCACGTTCAATAGCAATTTCTTCAATTGCGCGACCCATTTTTCCATATCCTGCTAATCCTATTTTCATGATTGTAAAGAATTAATATTTTATTTATGTAGTAAACTATACAAAAATAATTATCTAAAAGAATTAAGCAAGGTTTTATTTTATAATAAATGCAAAAGTTAATCCAGATGGACTAAAAGTTGATATGTATGGATTTATTTTTAGTGACAGATTAGGAGAAATATCAAAATGGCTGAAATGAGCATCAATAGATGCTTCTAAAATTTGAAGTAAGTAAATTCCACCACTAATGAAATATAGAGTGTTTCGTGATTTTGCTGTACTTTTTTGAAGTGAAATTAAACTATAATTATCATAGGATTCCCACTTAGAAGAATTAAGATTTAATTTAATTCTATTATTATACTCTAATCTAATCTCTTTTTCTAAACTAATTTTTTTTAGAAGAGAATTTACTGTAAAAAATAGGGAAGAATAAATTAAAGGAACTTTCCAACAAGCATTATATTTATGTTTAGTTGAGTAAATACTATTGTAGATTTGACCACTACCTGGTAATATTGCGGATAAAAAAGCAGCTCTTTTAGGGTAAGGTGGATGGGTTTTTATTGTATCTTGAGCATTTAATTTTATCAATGACACTAAGAATAAAAATGTAATTAAACATTTCATTTATTAAGTATTTCAATAATTCTATTTAAGTCTACATCAGAGTCAAAGTGAACAATGATTTGTCCATTTCCATTGTTGGCCTTTTTAATTTCCACTTTTGATGAAATTTTATCACCTAAGAAATAACAAAAAGTTTTTTGAATATCAGTTAAAGGTTTCTTTTTTACAGGAGAAGTCTGATGTGAATTGTTATAGGGTTGATTTGTATATTCATTTCTAATTATATTTTCAACATCGCGAACAGATAATTCATTTTCTACAATTCTATTGAATAAATAAATTTGATTTTTTTCATCTTGAATTGATACCAGTGCACGTGCATGTCCCATAGAGATGAATTTATCTCTAACGCCTTTCTGTATTATTGCTGGTAGTTTTAAAAGTCTAAGATGATTAGTTATACTAGATCTACTTTTGGCAATTTTTTTACTCATTTCTTCTTGAGTAAGATTACATTCTTCAATTAATCTAGCGTAAGATAAGGCAACTTCGATGGCATTTAGATCTTCTCTCTGTATATTTTCCACCAAAGCCATTTCCAACATAGTTTGGTCATTTGCTACTCTTATATATGCAGGAACATCTTTTAAACCAGCTATCTGAGAAGCTCTAAATCTTCTTTCACCTGAAATTAATTGATATCTATCGTTTCCAAGTTTTCTGACTGTTAGAGGTTGAATAATACCGTGTTGAGCAATACTTTCACTTAATTCAACTAATGCGTCTTCTTCAAAGTGAGTTCTTGGATTAAATGGATTTACTTCTATTTTTTCAATTGACAATAAGTTAATAGAACCCAAAGGGTTGTTAGATTTAGTTGTAATATCTGTATTAGAATCTTGAAGTAAGGCACTTAACCCTTTACCTAATCCGCCTTTTTTTGTACTCATTATAAATCAATAGTTTTTTCCTCATTGGAGATTTTGGAAACATTATTTTTTTGAATAATTTCTCTTGCTAAATTTAAATAATTAATTGCTCCTTTGCTAGATGCGTCATGCATAATTATAGTTTCACCAAAACTCGGTGCCTCAGCTAATTTTGTCGTTTGATGAACAACAGTATCAAACACTAAATCTTGAAAATGAGTTTTTACTTCGTCAACTACTTGGTTTGACAATCTTGTTCTTGAATCATACATTGTCAATAAAATCCCTTCAATTTCTAGATTTTCGTTCAATTTACCTTGAACTATTTTAATAGTATTTAATAATTTACCTAACCCTTCTAGTGCGTAATATTGACACTGGACAGGGATTATAACTGAATCTGCTGATGTTAATGCATTTACAGTAATTAACCCTAAAGAAGGGGAACAGTCAATAATTATGAAGTCATATTTATCTTTAATTTTTTCTAATGCTTGTTTTAGCATGAATTCCCTATTTGGGAGATTAATCATTTCTAATTCAGCACCAACTAAATCAATATGCGAAGTTATAATATCAAGGTTTGGGTTTGCTGTTTGAATGATTAAATCACTTGGATCGATATCATTTATAAAACAATCATAGATATTTTTTGTGTTTTTTGGATCTAAACCAACACCTGATGTTGCATTTGCTTGTGGATCAGCATCAATTAAAAGAGTCTTATATTCCAAAACTCCAAGACTTCCACTGAGATTAACTGATGTTGTAGTTTTACCAACGCCACCTTTCTGATTTGCAACAGCAATTATTTTCCCCATTATCTAACCAATTTTAGAAAACAAAGATAAGTTTTAAAAAACCTTTTTTACACCTATTGCAAAAGAAATAGTTATTAACCACTTTTAAACTTAAGAATGTTAATTCAAAAAAAAAATCACCGATAAGGTGATTTTTAAACAGTATTATTTTTATTTAAAGACTTTCGAAAGTAAAGTCTGAATCTTTATTTTCATTTCTTGGATATGGATCGTTTTTATATTCACCAGATTCATTAAGCTCTTCTAATTTGTTCATAATCTCATCTAAGCCATCTCTGAATTTTTGAAAGTCTTCTTTATATAGAAAAATTTTATGTTTTTGAAAAAATTCTCTACCATCTTCAGTAACCTTCTTACTTTCTGTAAGAGTTAAATATAATTCGTTTCCTTTGGTAGTTTTGATGTCGAAAAAGTAAGTTCTTTTACCAGCTTTAATTGCTTTGCTAAATACTTCATCATTACGATCGTTTCTTTTATCAAATTCCATATCCTAAGTAAATTTGCTTTAAAAGTAATATAAAAAATGAAATAATCAATTAGAAATTATAAAATATAAAAAGAGCAGTTATTGATTTCTTATTTTTTTATTTTAGGTAATGCTGGTGTGTGTTTGTTTTGTGTTCCTGGTGCATTTTGATCTGATGGATCTATCCATTCTTTTTTAATTTCTTGTTCATTGATTTTTCCTGTGTTTTTATCTATATTATATTGTTTGTATGTGTTTTTTTCAGGATTGTTAATTGCAACTACATCTTCATTAAGTATCCATAAATTATTTTCATATATATATGCATCATAGGACATATCTGGGATATAATATTCATATAATCCATTCATAGAAGGCGATTCAGGAGATAAATGATCAAAAACAATTCGATCATATTTTTCTTCATATTTCAAAGACATAGACGCTTTTTTAGAATATTCAAATACAGCTCTATTTAATTTGTCTTTTTTATTTTGGAAAATTGGCATTCCTAATTTAATATGACTTCCATTTATTTGAATAATATCAATGACTTTCATATAACTTAAATTACTGTTACTTCTCCAACCTAAAATAGTATAAACTTCTTTATTCCCTTTTTTTATAGGTATAATTTTATAGTAAAGAGCACCATACCAATTTGACTCTTGAATAATATTAGTAGGCATTTCAAAGACTTGAGTTTTACATAAAAGTTCAATTACTTTATTTTTCTTTTTTTTATTATTTTTTACAATAAAGCAAAAGAAAAGATTGCTATCATCTTCTAATTGAATATTCCAATTTACAATTTTGAAATTATTGTCTGGACTATCAATTATACCTATTGTTTTTAATTTGGTGAATGAGTAGGTATAAGAATTCGGGATGAGCAAAGTTTCAAGAAGATAATCTTTAAATTCTTGATTCAATTTTTTTTTATCTACATCTTTAACCGCATTTCTAACTTTGTCAAGATATAACGACAAAACCTTTTCTCTATATTGGATAATTGTATCTTTTTGAGAGAAAAGGTTTGAAAAAAATAGAGATATAATAATGACTGCAAAGTATTTCATACCTCAAAAACGTTTTTGAATTCAATAAATTATAAATGCATGAAATCTTTTTTTGCTAATAATTGCTCTTCTGTTTCTCTGTGGTCAGGATCATCAACACAACAATCTACTGGACAAACAGCTGCACATTGTGGTTCGTCATGGAAACCAACACATTCTGTACATTTATCAGTAGAAATGTAATATACATCCATATTCAGAGGTTCAAAAGCGTGTTGAGCATCAACTTCACTACCGTTTAAAGTAGTAATCATTCCTTTTAAAGAAGTACCATCTGAATATTTCCATTCTGCACCTCCTTCATATATTGCATTATTTGGACATTCTGGTTCACAAGCACCACAATTGATGCATTCGTCTGTTATAATGATTGCCATAATTATTATTTTTTACAAATATAAAAACTCAAACTGTAAAACAATTTTGTTACTAACAAAGTTCTTTTATTTCAGAAATAAATTTTTCTGCAAATAAATTAGCTTTTTCCTCTGTTGTACTTTCGGAATAAATTCTAATAATTGGTTCCGTATTGCTTTTACGTAAATGAACCCATTCATTTTCAATATATATTTTTACACCATCTGTTTTATCTACTTCAAAATCCTTGTAATTTTCTGAAACTTTATTTAAAATTTCATCTACATTGATTTGGGGTGTTAATTCAATTTTATTTTTTGAAATAACATATTTTGGAAATGAATCTCTTAATTCTGAAGTTTTTAACCCTTTTTTAGCTAATGATGTTAAAAATAGTGCTATACCTACTAGTGCGTCTCTACCGTAATGCAATTCAGGATAAATAATCCCACCATTTCCTTCACCTCCAATGATAGCGTTTTCTGCTTTCATTTTTGCTACAACGTTAACTTCTCCTACTGCTGCTGCAAAATAATTCAAACCTTTTGATTCTGTGATATCTCTTAAAGCTTTGGTAGAAGATAAATTTGAAACGGTTGCACCTGGAGTATATTGTAATACATAATCTGATACAGCAACTAACGTATATTCTTCGCCAAACATAGTTCCATCTTCACACACCATTGCAAGACGATCTACATCTGGATCAACAGTGATTCCTAAATGTGCGTTGGTTTGTTTTATTTTATCAGAAAGATCTGTTAAATGTTCAGGTAGTGGTTCAGGATTATGAGGGAAATGCCCTGTTGGTTCACAATACATTTCAATTACATTTTCAACTCCTAAAGCTTTTAATAATGCTGGTACAAAAACTCCACCTGTAGAATTTACAGCATCTACTACAATTTTAAAGTTAGCAGATTTTATTGCTTCCTTATCAACCAGTGGTAAATTTAAAACTGCTTCAATATGTTTTTGTAAATAGGTATCATCATGTTTTACAATTCCAAGATCATCAACTTCTGCAAATTCATAAGAATCATCCGATGCTATCTTTAAAATAAATTCTCCTTCGTCTCCAGAAATGAATTCTCCTTTGCTATTTAACAATTTTAAAGCATTCCATTGTTTTGGATTGTGACTAGCTGTAAGTATAATTCCACCCTGAGCATTTTCCATTGGTACTGCTATTTCAACAGTAGGGGTAGTAGATAGCCCTAAGTTAATTACGTCAATCCCTAATCCTATTAATGTGTTTTCTACTAGGTTAGAAATCATTAATCCTGAAAGTCTAGCATCTCTACCAATAACAACTGTTAATTTTTGATTAGGATTTGTGGATTTTAACCAAGTTCCATAAGCAGCAGCAAATTTTACTGTATCAACAGGGGTTAACCCTTGATCAACTTTACCACCAATTGTACCTCTTATACCTGATATAGATTTAATTAAAGTCATACATTTTTATTGAAATGATTTTTTTAAAGCAATCATTTTTAAACAAGCGATTGCACATTCAATTCCTTTGTTTCCATGAATACCTCCAGAACGATCGATAGATTGTTGAATATTATTATCTGTAAGTAAACAAAAAGACACAGGTGAATTATATTCCAACATTACGTTCATCAATCCTTGTGTCGTTCCTTGACAGACAAAATCAAAATGCTTTGTTTCTCCTTGAATAACTACGCCAATTGCAATAACTCCATCAACATCAGTATTATCAAGTATAATTTGAGATGCAAGCGGTAATTCGAATGCACCAGGAACGTTTCTAACCAAAATGTTTGTTTCAGGAACTCCATTGTCTAAAAGAGCTTGCTTTGCTCCTTCAAATAATTTATTAGTTATTGAATCATTCCATTCAGAAACTACAATGCCGACTTTAAAATCGGCACCATTAGGAATATTTTCTTTATTATAATCTGATAGATTTTTTAATGCTGAAGCCACTATTTTACAATTTTATTTTTAGTTCTTGCAATGTATTTATCAATCGCTTTAGAGTTAGAGAAGGTTAAATAATTACTTTTAATTCTAGTATAAAGTTCAGAAGCTCTTTCAAAATCATTCAATTTTTCAGATACTAATCCAGCTTTAAATAAATACTCAGGAGAAGTTTTTTCGTTTTCGTTTAATTCAGCAGCTTCAACATACAATTCTAGAGCTTCTTCATATTTTTTTAATTCGGATTTACAATCTCCTTGTAGTCCAATTCTGTATATAGATAAATATGTATCTTCTATATCAACTCCCTCAAGTTCTTCTAGTGCTTTTTGGAAATCTCCTTTAGCCATATATTGACGAGCCAAGACGAATTGAGCTAATTCACCCCCTTGTTTACCGTCATAATTTTTAACTGCAGGCTCTAATAAAGAAATTGCTTTGTCAGTTGAATCTTTTGCTGCATAGTTCAATCCTGACCAATAAGCATCTCTTGATTTTTCATTGCTAGGCCCCCAAATGAACTGTCTATAAGTGAAGTATCCAAGTGTAAGAACAATTAACGCGCCTAATCCATACGTTGTAAAACGCAACTTATCATTTTCTTTTAATTGTCTTTTAAAGTCTTCGAAAGAGAAATTTTCAAACATATCCTTTATTTTAATTAGGACAAAAATAATATTTTATTCAAATGAAGAAATCATTTTTATGAAAGATTAATATTTAGATATCAACAATTAATGAACTAACAACTCATTTTTTGAATTGACGAAAGGTCAAATTAATTCTTGACCCCTTCACTTTAATCTCTTTTTTGAGTTGATGTAACCAATATTGTTGTGATTCCATATCTATCAATAATAAAGAACCATTTTCCAATTTAATATCGATTTTTTCTCCAGTTTGTTTGTGTTTGAGTTGAAAAGTTCGAGTTGCACCAAAACTAAGCGAAGCAATTATTCCTTCTGAATCTAATTCCGGTTCATTGTCGCTATGCCATGCCATGCCAATTTCTCCAGAGTCATACAAGTTTAACAAACACCCATTGAATTGCGTGTTTAATTCCTTTTCCAATATCTGTTTTAATTCCAAAACTACTTTTGACCAAGGACTTGCGATTTTCTGTTGTTTGGAATAGGTGTATTCGATCTGCTCATCTCCTTCAAAAGCAACTTGACGTTTTGTAATGATTTTTTTACCAAATAAAGTAAGTTCGTCGTGTTTCCAATGTACATTTTCTAATAATTGTTGGTGGAAAGTAGGACTTGTGTGATTGATGAAATTTGGTATGTAGCAGGTGTATCCGTTATGAGGGATGATGTTTTTTTGATTTGTTAGAAGTTGGTTTAAATACATTTTTATTTGGGTGTTTTATTTCAAAAATAACTAAATGAAGTGTTACCTGTTGATAAAGTTTAATATCATTTTTAGTTATAACTTATATTTTTGTTTTATAATTAAATTCTCGTTTTGAAAAAATTAATTGTTGCTTTTGCTTTAGTTAGTGTATTTTTTTTCTTGTAAAAAGGTAACAACAACTCCAACTCTTATTACTTCGGGTAAAAACACAACTGATACAATAAGAACTTCGAATGATGAATCTATTTCTGGGTTTGATTCGCAGCACAAACCATTATAAAACCTGGTCCTAATATAATAGAAATAGAAGGTAACTCCTACTAAATTGTATACATCGGCACGCAAAAATGGATGGCAGAGAACTTAAAAGTAGCAAAATACAACGATGGTTCGGTTATTCCAAATATTACAGATGGTAATCAATGGTCTGATTTAACTATTGGTGCATGGTCTTATTGCGATAATGATGCTACTAATAATTCTAAATATGGTAAGTTATATAATTGGTATGTTGTATGACCAACTATGAATGGAAATAAAAATGTATGCCCAAAAGGCTGGCATATTCCATTAGACAATGAATGGACTGTTCTTATAGAAAATCTTGGTGGTAAAAATCTTGCTGGAGATAAATTGAAAGAATCAAGTACATCTAGTTGGAATTATTATCCTAACATTACTCCAACGAATTCATCATTATTTTCCGCACTACCTGGCGGATACAGGAACTATAATGGTTTTTTCGGAAGTAATGAAGACTTTGGTAAGTGGTGGAGTTCTAAAGATTACAGTGAATCGAAATCTTGGTGTCTTGCTCTTTACTATTTTAATTCTGAAGCACACTTTACCACAAGTTATAATAATGATGGGTTGTCTGTTAGGTGTCTAAAAGACTAGAATAATTAAGAATGGTGATTTACAAATTATGAATAAATATGGCTTGTAAGTGATTGTGAGCCATTTTTTGTTGCTAGGAATTTATAATTAAATCCAAAAGCCCAAAGGGGAATAACATTCTGATATCCATATTCGATATCATCTTTTACGATAAATGATTTTCCATCTTTCTTGATTTGTGCTTGTTGTTTATTTTTCATCCTATTTCTAACGTAAAATCGTTAATAACAAAAACTGCTTTTGAAGCGGATATTACTTCGTTTTTTAACGCATTTAGTTAAAGAAAAATCGATTTTCTTTACATGAAATTAAAACAAGTGTTTAGATGAATGTCTTATAAATTACCGCTTAAGTCTTTTTTGCTAAGTTATTTTTAGTAAACACATCAACTGATTCTTTACCTTTGTACTTCCAATGCACATCGAACTAATATACAAAGATGAATACTGTTTTGTGGTGAATAAACCCTCCAATATGGTGGTACATCATTCGAAATATGTGGGTGATTTGAAGGAAGAATCCTTGGTCGAAATCCTAGAAAAACAAAATGTTAAAGGTCATCCAGTTCATCGGTTGGATCGAAAAACTTCTGGATTGATTCTTTTTGTGAAGGAAAGTAAAAACGTTTCGATTTTTCAGAAAATGTTTGATGATAAAATTATTAGTAAGAAATACCTTTCTTTGGTTCGAGGATTTGTTTCTCAACAAGAAGAAATTGATTCACCTATTAAAAATGAAAGTGGGAATTACAAAGAAGCTTTAACTCGTTATAAGCCTTTATTTCATTTAGAATGGAATATACCAGTTGAACCCTATCAATCATGTCGATATACCTTGTTAGAATTTGAACCAGTAACTGGACGAATGCATCAGTTACGAGTTCACGCAAATAAAATGGCTCATCCGATAATTGGTGATCCAAAATATGGAAATCGCCATCACAATCACTTTTTTGAGAAATATTTTGGATATGCTAAGTTATATTTGCACGCGTATTCGCTAACATTTATTCATCCTATTACAGATGAAGAAATAAAATTAAAAACGAAATTACCCGAGTTTTGGAATGATTTGGGTATAATGAATTTAGATACATTGTATGAATAAGATTCAATTTATAGAACAACAAACATCACTTGTTAACAAAGCGATTGAAAATACAGTCGCATTGTTAGAAGAAGCTGCTACCATTCCTTTTATAGCAAGATATCGAAAAGAAAGAACAGGAGGATTGGATGAATTACAAATTGCTTCAATTAGAGATAATGAAAGGAAATTTGAGGAAATTATTCAACGTCAAAAAACTATTGTTAAAGCAATAGATGAGCAAGGGAAATTGACGGATGAATTAAAAACTAAAGTTCAAAATACATTTGATTTATTATTGTTAGAAGATATTTATTTACCATATAAACAAAAAAGATTGACTCGAGGTGAAAAGGCTAGAAAATTAGGCTTAGAACCTTTGGCAAAAATCATTTTAGCACAAAAAGGTGGAGATCCTGAAAGACTTGCAGAATCGTTTGTTAAAGGTGAAATACTTGATGAAGCAATTGCACTAACAGGGGCTAAAGATATTATAGCTGAGTGGGTTAATGAAAATGGAGCACTTCGCAATAAAATCCGTCGTTTATTTCAAAGAAAAGCAGATGTAGTTGCAAAAGTAATGAGAGGTAAAAAAGAAGATGGAGAGAAGTATGCTGATTATTTTGATTATAAAGAACCTTTATACAAGATACCTTCTCATCGTTTATTGGCGATATTACGTGGTGAGAAAGAAGGAATAATTTCATTAAAGGTTCAGCCAGATAAAGAAGAAGCTCTTTCTTTGATTTATGAGTTTTTTGTTCGTGGTGAAAATAATGCTACAGCGTTTATAAAGTCTGCATGTAATGATGCGTATAGTAGGTTGTTAATGCCTTCAATTGAAAATGAAATAATTAATGAAGCAAAGTTAAAAGCTGATTTAACTGCTATTCAAGTTTTTTCTAAAAATTTAAAGCAATTATTACTTACACCGCCTTTGGGGTCAAAGCGTATTTTAGCTATCGACCCTGGTTTTAGAACAGGGTGTAAGTTAGTGTGTATAGATGAAAGTGGAGAATTATTGACCAATTTGACTATTTATCCACATGCTCCTCAAAACGAACGAGAGAAAGCTAGTGCTAAAATTGCTCAATTAGTTCAAGCATATAAAATTGAAGCTATTGCTATAGGTGATGGTACTGCAGGTCGTGAGACTGAATTTTTAATAAAAAAAATACGTTTTGATAGAGATCTAGACGTCTTTGTAGTGCGCGAAGATGGTGCTTCAATTTATTCAGCGAGTGCGATAGCTCGAAAAGAATTTCCAGAGTATGATGTAACTGTCCGCGGGGCAGTTTCGATCGGAAGAAGGTTAATGGATCCTTTATCTGAATTGGTTAAAATCGATCCTAAGTCGATAGGCGTGGGGCAATATCAACATGAAGTAGATCAAAAATTATTAAAGGAATCGTTGGATGATGTAGTTGTATCAGCAGTAAATAATGTGGGTGTAGATGTTAATATCGCTTCTTCGTATTTGTTACAATATGTATCTGGGTTAAGTACATCATTGGCTGAAAACATTGTGAAACATCGTCAAGAAATTGGTTCGTTTAAATCACGTTTAGAATTGAAAAAAGTCAAAGGTTTAGGGCCAAAAGCGTTTGAACAATCAGCAGGTTTTTTGCGAATTAGGCAGGGTGATAATCCGCTTGATAATTCAGCAGTTCATCCCGAATCGTATGAGTTAGTCGAGAAAATTGCTAAAAAGTTAAAATTATCAATCAATGATTTGTTAAACAATAGTGATGCGATTGATAACTTAAAACAAACAGACTTTCCTGAAGTTGATTCTTTTACATTTAGTGATATAATAAATGAGTTAAAGAAGCCAGGAAGGGATCCTCGAAAAAAAGCAAAAGTAATGGAGTTTAGTAAGGATATTCGAACAATTGAAGATTTGAAAATTGGATTTAAACTTTCTGGAATAGTAACTAATGTTACTGCTTTTGGTGCTTTTGTTAATATTGGTATCAAAGAAAATGGATTAATTCATAAATCAAATCTTTCAGAGTCATATGTTGATGATCCTACCCAATTTATTTCCTTACATGAGCAAGTTAATGTGGAGATTTTGGAAATAGATATAGTTCGAAAACGTATAGGTTTAAGGAAGATTTAATTCTAATTTCCGAATCAAAATCAATTTCATTACTTTTATGAGTTTATAAAAAGTTAAAATACCTTTCAATTTAAATTTGAATGTGTCATTTTAGTTAAAATATGATTATATGAACTCAATGATAGTTGCATCAGTATTAGTATGTTATTTTTTAGTACTTATTTTGATTGCTTATTTTACTTCGAGAAAAGCAGATTCAGAATCTTTTTTTTCTGGTAATAAACAAAGTTCATGGTATTTAGTTGCTTTTGGTATGATTGGTACATCTTTATCTGGTGTAACTTTTATTTCAGTTCCTGGTGCAGTTGGAAGTGGTGGATGGCATTATTATCAATTAGTTCTAGGTTTTTTCATTGGGTATTTTGTGGTAGCTTTTGTTTTATTACCTCTGTATTACAAGTATAATCTTACTTCAATTTATCGTTATTTAGAATTTCGTCTTGGTTTTCAAGCGTATAAATGGGGGGCTGGGTATTTTATATTATCCAGAACACTTGGTGCTGTAGTTCGTTTATATTTAGTTATTAATGTTTTACAATTGTTTGTTTTTGATGAGTTAGGAATACCATTTTGGCTAACTACAGTTTTAATTATGACTATGATTGTATTATATACATTAAAAGGGGGGGTTAAAACTATTGTTTGGACTGATACTTTACAAACTGTTTTTATGCTTTTAGCATTAGTTGTATGTATTTTTTCCATCCAGAGTAATTTAGGTTGGGATTGGGGAACTATTTGGAAAGAAATGAAATCAAGTAAATTAACAGAAGTTTGGGCTTTTGATGGATTGAAAAAAGATTATTTCTTAAAACATGTGTTTGGGGGGGCTTTTATAACCATAACTATGACTGGTCTAGACCAAGAAATGATGCAGAAAAATATAAGTGTTAAAAATCTAAAAGATGCACAAAAGAATATGGTATCTTTTTCGGTAGTATTATTATTTGTGAATTTTTTATTCCTATTTTTAGGAGGTATGTTACACATTTTTGCCAAGCAAAATGGATGGGAATATCAACCTGATGATATGTTTCCCGCAATTGTTCAAAATCACTTGCCAAAAGGAATTTTTATTATTTTTATTATAGGGTTAATCTCCGCTTTATTTCCTTCTGTCGACGGAGCAATTACTGCTTTGACATCTTCGTTTTGTATCGATATTTTAGGTTTTCAACGAAGAGAAGATTTAGATGAAAAAAATAAAGTTCAAATTCGAAAAATAGTACATTTAAGCTTTGCTATTTTATTTTTATTACTCGTTTTTTATTTCAAATGGAAAAATGACAAAAGCATCATAAATTTAATCTTTGTAATTGCAGGTTATACATATGGTCCATTATTAGGATTATTTAGTTTTGGAATAATTACTAAAAAATCTATTCGCGAACAAGTAGTTCCAATTGTTTGTATTTTATCACCTTTAGTTTGTTATATACTAGATCATTTTTCTGTGAAATTATTTGCAGGTTATCAATTTGGTAGTGAGATGTTGATTTTAAATGGTTTAATCACTTTTATTTTATTATTTATTACAAGTAAAAAAAATGAGAATACTTTTGTCGGATAATGGTTTGCATTTACGTTTTGCACCTTTAACATTAACTCGTCCCATTGGAAATCTAAGAATGGGAATTTTGACGAATGATGAACGTTGGAAACAATTTATTCCAGACGCAAATATTTTCTTTGAAACAGAAGAATATTTACAAAATAAGTTTCAAGGTACAGATAAGTTTGACGTGAAAATAAATGCGAATATTATTCCTAATCCAGATGTAGTCTCTCAAGTTTTATCTTTAAAAAATAATACAAGACTTATTCATGCAGGTATTTGTATTGCTGAAAAAGGAAGTTCAATAAAAGAAGAAGTTGAATTTATTGGAGATACACCCTTAATTTTAAACCAAAGATGGGAATTATATCAACATAATGGTAGTGTTTTAACTGCTGATTTTAAATTAATAACTAAGGATAGAGAATCACAAGTTATATCATCTTCAAATATAATTATTGGTGATTCTACTCTTATTTTTTTGGAAGAAGGAGCATCTGTTGAAGCTTGCACTTTAAACACTAAATCAGGCCCGATTTATGTTGGGAAAAATGCTGAAATAATGGAAGGGTCAGTGGTTCGTGGTCCATTGGCATTATGTGATTCCGCAGGTTTAAAGCTTGGTACTAAGGTATATGGTCCAACTACTTTAGGGCCACATTGTAAAGTTGGTGGAGAAGTTAATAATGTCATTTTTCAAGCTTATTCTAACAAAGGTCATGATGGATTTATTGGAAATGCGGTAATAGGTGAATGGTGTAATTTAGGGGCAGATACAAACTCTTCAAACTTAAAAAATAACTATTCTAATGTCAAGGCATATTCTTATGAAACTGATCAAATGGAAAATACAGATGTGCAGTTTATGGGGTTAATGATGGGTGATCATAGTAAGTGCGGAATTAACACTATGTTTAATACAGCAACTGTTGTAGGTGTTTCTGCAAATATTTATGGTGGAGACTTTCCTTCTAAGAAAATAGATTCTTTTTCTTGGGGAGGATCAAATCATAGGGTTGTTGATTTTCAGTTGGATAAAGCGATCGAAGCAGCAAAAGCTATGATGGATAGAAGAAATATACCTTTCACAGATGCTGATAAAGATATCTTCGAATTTTTATATCAAAACAATCGTTAATATATTTTGAAATTGAATTAAGAATTTATTATTTATATTGGGTTAAATGAAGTCACTAATTGAATTATATAAACAAACATTTAAATACAAATTTGTTGCCATTATGGTGATATTTTCAAATTTGATGTTTGTTATTTTTAACCTATTATCTCTTATTCTTTTTATTCCTGTTTTACAAATGATCTTCCCAAAAAATAAAGATCAAATTAACTGGATAAAAGAACCATCATATAATGGAGGTTTATATGATTTCTTTAAATATTGTTCTAAATTATATGAATATACAATGCAACAGATGGTTTTAAAAGATCCAAAACAAGCATTATTATTTGTATGTATTACAGTTGTTACTGCTTTTTTTCTTAAAAATTTATTTAGGTATTTAGCTATTTATTTTCAATCTTTTTTAAGAATGTCAGTGGTAAGAGATGTAAGAGATAATTTATTTAAAAAAGCATTACGTCTTCCTCTGTCTTTTTACACTGAAGAACGTAAAGGAGATATCATGTCACGAATGAATAGTGATGTTAATGAGATTGAAGTTGCTGTAGTTTGTTTATTAGAGTTGATTTTTAGAGAGCCAATTGCAATTATAATAAACTTAATAGTTTTGATTTATTGGAGTCCATCATTGACTTTATTTTCACTTATTTTATTACCAATAACTGCTTTGATAATATCTAGAATTGGAAAAAGTTTAAAAAAAACAGCTAGAGAAGGACAAGAGCAAATGGGGATTTTGTTTTCATCTTTAGAAGAAAATCTAACAGGAATCAGAATTATCAAAGGATTTAATGCATCAAAGTATGTTGAAGAAGCATTCCGAAAGATAAATTTAAAACATCAACAATTAATAACATTAACTTTTCGAAAAAAGGATTTATCATCACCTCTAAATGAATTTTTAGGATCTGTTGTTTTGGTATGTATAGTGTGGTTTGGAGGTTCTATGATTTTAGAATCAAGAGAAAGTGCAAGTTTAACAGGTGAAGAATTTTTAACTTTTATAATAGTTTTTTCACAATTATTAAGACCAATTTCAGGCATTGCTTTCTGTATTTCCAATTTAAATAAAGCAAAAGTTTCACAAGATAGAATTAATGAAATTTTAAATCTTGATGAAAAAATTTATGAGTCTGAAAATCCTGTTTTTCTTGAAAATATTAAAAATGGAATTTCATATAAAAATATATACTTTAAGTATAAAGATAAATGGGTTTTAAATAATGTAAATTTAGAAATTCCACAGGGTAAAACAATTGCATTAGTAGGAGAGTCGGGTAGTGGTAAATCAACTATTGCAGATTTATTGCCAAGGTTTTATGATATACAAGAAGGTGAAATTTTGATAGATGGTATTAATATTAAAGATGTAAAAATAGAAGAGCTAAGAAAACATATTGGAATAGTGAGCCAAGAATCAATACTTTTTAATGATACAATTAGAAATAATATTGCTTTTGGACTTGAAAATGTTTCAGATGATGAAATAATAGATGCTGCAAAAATTGCAAATGCTCATAATTTTATTTTGAAGCTTGAAAATGGTTATGATACCAATATTGGAGAAAGAGGTAACAAGTTATCTGGGGGACAAAAACAACGTATAAGTATTGCAAGAGCTGTTTTAAGAAATCCTGAAATCTTGATTCTGGATGAAGCCACTTCTGCTCTGGATACAGAAAGTGAAAAATCTGTTCAAGATGCGTTGGAAAAATTAATGAAAAATAGAACATCTTTAGTTATTGCTCATCGTCTAAGTACTATTAGAAATGCTGATCAAATAATTGTATTACAAAAAGGAGAAATTGTCGAACAAGGAACTCATGATGAGTTATTTGAACAAAATGGAATTTATCATTCATTATGTAGTTTACAAGGTGTTTAAATGATGCAATTAAATAGATATATTCAAG
>CANHVK010000030.1 GCA_947464135.1 Flavobacteriia bacterium
GCGGAGAGAGAGGGATTCGAACCCTCGATAAGCTTTAGACCTATACACACTTTCCAGGCGTGCTCCTTCAACCACTCGGACACCTCTCCTTATTTTAGATATTTATCGCTGCGAATTAAACAGTGGGTGCAAATGTATGTAAAAGAATTAAACAATAGTCAGCTCCCCTACTAAATTGTGCTTTAAAATTTTAATAACATCTGCATTGTTATTCGAATTGCCTAATGCATACATCAATTTACAGATAGCAGATTCAGTAGTCATATCACTTCCACCTATTACACCTATTTTTTGAAAAAACGAACTTGTTTCGTATAATCCCTGTTCAACAGCACCACTTTGACATTGAGTAATATTTAATATAATACCTCCTTGTTGAATGTAGTCGGCGATTAAATCATCAAAAAGACTATCAGTAGGAGCATTTCCAGCACCAAATGTTTCTAAAACGATTCCTTTTATATTTTCAATATCAAATAAACTTTTGTATACTTTAGCATTAAACCCGGGGAAAATCTTTAATAATGCGACCCTATTGTCTAATTTAGTCTTTAAAATCAATTCTTTTGATGGGGATTTAAAATTATCATCATTATAATTTATATGAATCCCAGCTGTAGCTAAGGGTGGAAAATTAGGAGATGAAAAAGCTTCAAAAGCATTTGCTGATATTTTAGTAGTGCGATTACCCCTATATAAATTATTTTCAAAATAAATTGCAACTTCTTTAATTCTTGGGGCTCCATTAAGATTTTTAGCAGCCGCAATTTCAATAGAAGTTAATACATTTTCTCTTCCGTCCGTCCTAATTTCATTTATAGGTAATTGAGATCCTGTTAAAATCACTGCTTTTTGTAAACCTTGGAGCATAAAACTTAATGCAGAAGCGGTATAAGCCATTGTATCTGATCCATGCAAAATAACAAACCCATCAAATGTATTATAATTTTGAAAAACCATTGTTGCAATCTCTTTCCAATAGGTTGGATTCATTTCTGAAGAATCTACTGGTTTTTCAAATGAAATTGTATTTAATTCAACATTTAGCCTATTTAACTCAGGGATTTGGTCATATAAATTATTGAAATTAAATGCAGTTAAAGTACCAGTAATAGGATCATTAACCATTCCAATCGTTCCGCCAGTATAAATAATTAAAACACGAGGAAAATTCATTTTATTAGTTTTTAGACAAAAAATCTACGATTTCAAACGAAATAGATTCAAAGCATTTTTTGTTGTAATAATTGCAATTTCATTCTCAGAAATACCATATATTGATGAAAGCTTCAATGCAATTAAAGATAAATAACTACTTTCATTTCTTTTTCCACGATGAGGAGAAGGTGCTAAATAAGGACTATCAGTTTCTAAAATAATATGGTCTAGAGGAATGTTTGTTAAAACTTCATCTAACCCTGACTTTTTAAAAGTTACAACTCCACCTATTCCCAACTTAAAGCCACCATAAGATAGAATATGTTTTGCCTGATTTATAGTTCCTGAAAAACAATGAAAAACACCAGTTAAATTATCGTCGTTATGCCTATCCAACACTTCAAAAATAGCGTCAAATGAATCTCTAGCGTGAATAACAATGGGGAGATTATATTTTTTTGCCCAAGATATTTGTCTTTCAAATGAACTAATTTGCTGAATTTTAAATTTTTTATCCCAATATAAATCTATCCCGATTTCGCCAATGGCAATAAATGAATTTGGAGTTTTAAGATAGTTTTCCATTTCATCCAAAACATTCGTCCAATTTTCGTCGACAGAACAAGGATGTAATCCTATCATTGAAAAACAATTTTCAGGATATTTATTAACTAAATCCTGCATTCCTGATATAGATAATAAATCAATATTTGGAAGTAAAAGTTTTTTGACACCATTTTCAATCGCTCTTAAAACAATTAATTCTCTATCTTCATCAAATTGTGATGAATATAAATGTGTATGTGTGTCTATTAAATTCATTACTTAATATTAACTTCTGCCACTTTTGACCAGTTTTTTCCAGTCAAATATAATTTTTTAGTTAGAGGATGGAAAGCAATTCCATTCAATACTTCACCCATACCTCTTGCTTTTAGAACAACTTCATCGCAATCAATTTTTTGAATGACTTTTCCTGTAGTAGGATCAATAACAACAATGTAATTTTGTTGCCAAATATTTGCATATATTTTTCCATTTATATATTCCAACTCATTCAAATTTGTAATCGGACCATTATTGTCATACACTTCTACAATTTTGTTAATCTCAAATGTTTGAGGACTTCTAAAATATAATCTTTCGGAGCCATCACTCATAATAATATTGCTATAATCATTGCAAAGACCCCATCCTTCACCACTGTAACTAATCTCTTTTATTTTTTCTAATGAAACCTTGTCATATACAAAACATTTTTGCTGTTGCCAAGTAATCTGATATACATTATTACCTAAAATTGTAATTCCTTCACCAAAATAGGTTGATTCTAAATCCACTTTCTTAAAAAGTTTACCCGAATTTAAATCAACGGTAGCCAATAAACTAGCTCCATTTTGACCGGTTCCTTCAAATAAAGTATTTCCGCTAAACTCTAATCCTTGAGTAAAATGATCTTCGTTGTGTGGAAACAAATTGATTACCGATGCAGAAGCTTTCTTAGGAATAAGATCCGATAGGACCCTTAGTAATCTACTATCTTCATTGACAAGTGTTGAACCTTGGTATACACAAATCCTAAGCTCTTTTGCTCCTACATTAAAAATTTTAGAATCTAAATTATAATAAACTTTATCAGAAGGTGAAATCCAGGTTTGTAGTAAAGTATCATCAATAAACAATTGAATTTTAGAAGCTTTATTCCTACTATTATTGATATAGATTTTTCTTACATCTCCATGTTTTAATTCTACATTTTCTTGAAAATCAAATTGAGCAATTATTTCATCTGCTTCAGAAACTGGTTTGGAGTAATTATCAAACATTGGGATAATAACTATGGAACCAACCAAAAAAAGAATAAAAAATAAGATTATGATTCTTTTCGTTTTTGACATATCAGATAGTGTTAAATATTTTTTCTACATCTATAGAATTATGAGATGCATGATATATAACTTCATTATTAGCTATAACAATTACTTGTGGAGATTGATGCTCTACTCCCGAAATCTCAGCTAGTTTATTAGAAACTTCTCTAAATTTTATTAAATCTATAAAATAACATTCTACATCGTCTGCTGTTTTCCAATCTGATTCGAAAAACTTTAACGCCATAGATGAAATACTACAACGGGTACTATGTTTAAAAAACAATTTTATTTTATGATTTTTTTCATTGAAAATATCCAATAAATGCTCGACAGATTCAATGCATATCCAATTAGGTTTCATTATAGTGTTGGTGTAAATTGTTTAAGGAAACGAATGTCATTTTCTGAATACATTCTTAAATCATTCACTTTGTACTTTAATTGCGTAATTCTTTCAACTCCCATTCCAAAAGCAAAACCAGAATAAATTTTTGAATCTATTCCTGATGCTTCCAAAACATTAGGATCTACCATACCACAACCTAATATTTCTAACCAACCTGTGTATTTACAAACATTACATCCCTTTGAATTACAAATAGTACAAGATACATCAACTTCTGCACTAGGTTCTGTGAATGGAAAATAAGAAGGTCTCATTCTTATTTGTGCTTTTTCTCCAAACATTTCCTGTGCGAAATACAATAATGTTTGCTTTAAATCAGCAAATGAAACATTTTTATCTATAAACAAACCTTCCACTTGGTGAAAAAAACAATGAGCACGAGCAGAAATTGCTTCATTTCTATATACACGGCCAGGAGAAATTGTTCTTATAGGGGGGTTAGTGTTCTCCATGACGCGAACCTGGACAGAAGAAGTGTGGGTTCTTAGGGCCATTTCTCTTTCTCCTTTTTCTACAAAGAAAGTATCTTGCATATCACGAGCAGGATGCTCTTTAGGGAAATTCAGTGCAGAAAAGTTATGCCAATCATCTTCAATTTCTGGACCTTCCGAAACAATATATCCAATTCTATTAAAAATCTCAACTATTTCATTTTTTACTGTAGAAATAGGATGATGCGCTCCAGTCTGAATACTTTCGCCCGGGCGAGAAAAATCTACATCAGATTTAACTGAACTAATAGTTTCTAATTTAGACTTATGATTTTCGTATGTTTCTTCAGCAAATATTCTTAAATCATTTAACAATTTACCTATTTCCTTTTTTTGATCATTCGGAACAGATTTGAGTTCACTAAACAATGATTTAATTTCACTTTTTGAACCTAAAAACTTAATTCGGAATTGCTCAAGAGCTGCTGAATTATCAATCTTAAAATCAGTAATTGATTTATTCACTAAATCTATTGAATCTTTCATTTAATTTTAATTTGGACTAAAACTTGGTTCTTTTTTACGAAGTTACTAAATTTAGCATTCTTAACTTCAAAGTTATTAAAAGAATATTATATAACTTTGCTTTTTATAAATTAACATCTCATTTTGGTTATATGAAGAAAATCATACAATTAACAACTTTGATTCTATTTTTATCATCTATCATTGGATGTAAAGAAGAACCATCATTACTAAGGGTTTATGTTAGAAAATCGGATAATAATTTATTAGATAAAGGGCTATATGGAAAAGTTCTAATCAGTTCTGATGCGTCTTCTAATCCACCAACTTCCAAATATTCTGATGCTAAAATGACAAATGATGCAAGTTTTGCGGAATTTAATTTAGATCCTTTTTTTGCTACTCATAGAGCTGCAAATGGCGATACAGTCAGATCTGGTTATTTTAAAATAAATGTTAAACTTGATGACATCGAAGGTGACACTACAGTTAGAGTAACCTACAAAACAACTTCAGTTCAAACCATCTATTTAAAAAACTAAGATGAAAAAAATATTTTATACTTCTTTATCATTCGTTTTATGTATTACTCTTTCTATCAGTTGTAATAAAATCAGTCCTACAACAGCATCAATAACTGTAAGAAATGAAAGTAAAACTCCTATTGCAAAAGCATCAGTTATTTTAAATGCAACACCTGGAGATAATAGCAAAAAACCTGCTTATAAACCGCTTACTGATATCAATTTAGTTTCTGGAAATGACGGAAAAGTAACATATGATTTTAGCTCTATTTTTAAAGAAGGTCAAGCTGGAGCAGCAGTAATCGACATCTACGCATTTAAAATCGTTGGGACAGATACTTTAGAAGGTGTAAGTCATGTTAATTTAGTTCCACAAAAAAACAACGAAGCAATAGTTACTTTGTATAAAAAGGTTCCACAAAATTAATTTTCAAAATTTTTAATTAAGGGTTCATTCCTCATTCTTATAAATAATTGTATCAAAGCTATTACATCTTTTTCACAATAGTTTTTTATTCTTTCTAGATCGTTTTCTTCATAGTATACCCTGGATACATCAGCTCCAGATATATCATCTTTTGGAGTAGGGATATTAAAAGCATAACATAATAAAGCAAGTGATGTATAAGCTTTAAAATCTCCGAACTTCCATAACTCCATAGTATCAAGATGTGATACTTCCCAAGGTTTTTTACCAGTAATATCTAAAATCGTTGGTAATGAAATCCCATTAATTAATAATCTTCTGCAAATAAAAGGAAAATCAAACTCTTTAGCATTGTGTCCACATAGTATACTAAACCTTGGATTTTCTTCCAATAGAGATACAAATTCATTTAAAAGAATAGATTCATCATCATTGTAAAATGACTTTAAACGAATTTGTCGACCTAAAACACCGGAATGTACATAACCTACAGAAATACATATAATCTTTCCAAATTCAGCGTAAATACCAGCTCGATCATAGACATCTTCAACTGACTTATCTTTCTGAAATGATTTTGTTTTTGAATCAAACAGGCTTTTTGCCTCATCAGGTAATTCAGAAAAATTATAAAATTGTGGAACTGTCTCAATGTCTAAAAACAACACTTTTTCTAATGGAACTTTCTGAATCATATTATGTATTTACGTTATATCTATTCTAAATTAGTGATTATTGGCTTAAATTAATATATTTGTTTTGAAAAAAATTGAAATTATGCGAAAATTAAGTTACCTATTATTATTCACATACTTATTTCTTTCAGGGTGTAGTTCTGATGAAGATTTATCTAATTTAAAAGCGAATGGAGGTGCTGTTTATGGTGGTACATTTCGATTTAAATCTTCTGAAAAAATATCGACGCTACTACCAGTATCTTCGTCAAGTATATATACCCAAAGAGTTGCCAGCCAATTATTTGAAACTCTTTTAACTTTAGATCCTGAATCTGAAAAAATTATACCTGGCTTAGCAGAAAGCTATAGTGTTAATAATGATGCAACACTTTTTACCTTTAAAATCAGAAAAGGTGTTTTCTTTCATGAAGATGAATGTTTTGAAGGTGAAACTAAAGAACTTACTGCAAATGATGTTAAAAACACATTAGATTTTGCATGTAGTAAAACTGTTAATAACGAAGTTTATTGGATGCTAATTAATGTAATTAAAGGTGCTAAGAAAAATTATGAAAAATCACAAAAAGGAAAAATCAGTAAGGGTGTATCAGGCATTAAGGTAGTCAACAAGAATACATTAACAATTGAGTTAGAATACCCATTTGTTGGATTTGACAAACTACTTGTTCACAGAAGTTTAGGTGTTTTTCCTAAAGAAGCTTATGATAAATATGGTTCAGAAATAGGAAAACATCCTGTTGGGACAGGTCCTTTTATGTTAGATGAATGGGAAGATGAAAAAATTAGTTTAAAAAGAAATTCAAACTATTGGAAAAAAGATGAATTTGGTAATAAATTACCATTTATATCTGGGATTGATGTAACATACGCGAAAGATAAAAAAAATGAGTTAATATCATTTAGAAATAGAGAAATTGATCTAGTTTTACAAATACCTGCTGAAGAAATTGATAACGTAATCGGTTCGCTAGAAGATGCTCAAGCAGGTAAAAATGTAAAACATAAAATAGATTCAAAAGCAAGTCTAAGTACTGCTTATTATGGATTTGCTACATCAACAGTTCCTTTTAATGATATAAATATTAGAAAAGCATTCAATCTTGCAATTAATAGAGAATCTTTAATAAATAATTGGATGCAAGGTGATGGTTATCCATGTCTGAACGGGTTTGTTCCAGAAATGGGGGATTACAATGATAAAAAAGTAAATGGTCATCTTTTTGATGTTTTAAAAGCAAAAGAAATGTTAGCGAAAGCTGGATATCCAAATGGGAAAGGATTCCCAAAAATTAGTTTATACGTTAATACTAAAGAAGGATCAATTGTACATAAATTAGCAACAGGTGTTTTAAAGCAAATAAAAGAGAATTTAAATATTGATATTCCAATTCTTCTGTGCTCGATTGAAGAGCGTGATAAGGCAATTTTAGATGGTAGAGCGAAGATTTGGAGAGGTGGATGGATTGCTGATTATCCAGACCCAGAAAACTTTTTAAACTTATTTTATTCAAAAAATATAGGATATAATTCTGCTATTTCAAATCCTTTTAAATATAAAAGTATTTCCTTTGATAATACCTTTGAAATGGCAATGAAAGAAGCTAATCCTATAAAGAGAATGACTTATTTCCAGCAATGCGATCAACAAATTATAGATGAAGCTGTTATAATGCCTTTATATCATTCTGATTTTATGACCATGATAAATAATCGTGTGAAAAATTTTCATACAAATTCTTCAGAAATTATTGATTGTTCGAGAATATTTATTCGTGAGAAAAAATAGTTTATTTAAAGAAGAAATCATTGTCTTTTATTATTTTGTAACGTAATTATATCCTATTCCAATAGTGAAATTATGAATTAAAGGTGTAGTACTTATGTTAAAATAATTGAATACATCACTTATAGTAAAAGTTAAAGATTGATGAATTTTAAATGAAAGTTTAGTTGTTCCGTATAAGGTATAATCTAGCCTTGATTTAAAATTAGGTTGATAAAAGTACTCTGAACTAAAACCAATTTTTTTATTTTCCTTACTAATTTTAATTCTAAAAGAATTTCGGATATTATACTTTGAACTATTATCAAAATAATCAATAAGCTCGTTTAATATTGCATATGAAAGATTTATTTTGAATCCTAATATTGAATCTCTAATACCATATCCAATACCAAACAAATGATTATTTTCGATTTTTCGTACTAAGCTATGATTATATTGATAAATAGCGAAAGTACTTTGTTTCTTTTTTGAATATGAGAAGGTAATCTTATTTGCAAATTCATTTTGTATTAATTTTGGATTATAAAGCAATGTATAATTCAAACTGTTTGATAATGCATAATTATTCCATTCAAATTGATTATTTGTTATAACAGCGATTGTTTTCGTTTTAATAGAACCTGATTGATAGGTAGAAAAATTTAATGCATCAAATAAAGACCACTTGGATTGCGAAAAAGAATAATTGAATATTGAAATAATAAAAATTATAAATAAATATTTGTAATTTTTCATAAAATTATTTCAAATAAATTATAAATAAAAAAGGGATCGAAAAATCAATCCCCAGTTAAATTATAAAGCTGAAAGATTAATTTTTGGGAAATAATAAAACAAATTCAGTTCTACGATTAACTTGATGTAAATCTTCAGGACATTCAATATTATCAGTACAATGATTTATAAGTTTACTTTCGCCATAATTATTTAAAACCATTCTATTAAATTTAAGTCCTTTGCTTCTTAAATAATAATTACAACTAAGTGAACGATTTTTTGAAAGATTTAAATTATACTCAACTGAACCTCTGGCATCTGTATGAGAATTTAATTCTATCAAAAACTTTTTGTTTTCCTTTAAAAATCGGTATAGTGTATCTAGTTGATTTTTACCAGATCTACTTAAATTCGACTTATCGTATTCATATACAACATTTTCAAGTCTAATCATAACACCAGGAGCTGTTTTACGAATTTTAACATCCTGCGTGATTTCATCATTTTTAGGAGTAAATTCAAACATGACTGGGTCATAACCAACTTTTTCTGTTGTTACTGAGTACTTTTGATTTGTAATCAGAACAGCAGAAACTAAACCAGACATATCAGAATGAGATTCGATTATAATTCCAGACTTTTTATCTTTAAACTCTATTCTAACATCATCTAATAATATACCTGACTCTTTATCTTTAATTATTAATTGTCTTTTGGCTTGTCCAAAAGATGAAACAAGACTTAAACAAAAAATTACAAAAGTGAAAATGTTTTTCATTTTAAATTATTTTAAAAGGCCACCTTATAGGTGGCCTTTATATAAAAATTATTTTTTAGAAAACTTAGGAAGTTTAACTTTTAAAGATGGTAAAGGTAAATTACCAGCTAAGTTACTTGATAAGCTATTCGAAGATGAACCAACTTTTAATACTTTTTCATAAGTATCTACTAAAGATGATTTGTTGTTTGTAACAGTTAATAAAGATAATGGTTCGTTATTTTTACAGTCACCACAAGTTTGGTTTATTTTATAAACTTTTTCCTCGTTTGAAGACAAAATACCATCAATCTTAGATAGTTTTTCTAAATCTTTCAACTTTTGGTCAAAACATTTATCACCACAATCAGATCCTTCTTCACCATTATCAGATTTTTTACTAGCTGAAGTATTACCAGACTGATTAGACTTATTATCTTGATCATTGTTTCCTTGATCTTCTCTTTCATTTTTTGGAGTCTTCAAAGTCATCTTGTACATTCCAACATAACCGTGAACTACTGCAGTACATCTACCGTCAGAAGCTTTTTCAATGCTATAAATCGGTGCAACCAAAACATCAATTTGATTTTCAGTAATTGCATTAAAATACGCTTCGTCTTTTGCATCATCAACATTTTTGTGAGCTTTAGATGTTTGTGCTTTCACTCTTTTAGTAAAGTCAGGAATAATAGTCACATCAACATTTAAAGTTGCTTCAAATTTGTTCTTTTTGTTAGCCTCAATAATTCTGTGCGTATGCTCATAAGTATACGTTTTACAAGAAATTGCGCCTAATCCTAAAGCTAAAAATAATGTAGCTTTTGTAATAAATTTTACCATATTAAAATAAATTAAATTCTGCCTACAATTAAGGGTTTTCGGCTTTACCCATCTTTTTATTTTCTTTTACTTAATCGAATGTATTTACCGTCTTCAGAAACTTCATACAAACCTGACTTTATTAATTCATCTAACATATTTGTTTCTGAATTAATAGTAGATTTCTTAGCTGAAACTCCTGGATAAGATTTTTCTTCAACAATTTCTATAGGTTTCTTCACTTCAGGCTTAACCTTATTTGAAACTGTGTTTTTAGATCTTTTATCTACTGCTTTTTTCTCAACAGCAGTAGGACTTTTATACTCTTTTATAGTTTTAACTGTGGTTATAGAGTCAATTTTAATAATCGTTTTTTCATTTTGGGTTGACTGTTTATCTAACAAAGACTCAGGTTTATTAATTTCTTTGTTTATGTCTTGTTCATTAACTGTATTAACTGTATTAACTGTATTAACTGTATTAACTGTATTAACTGTATTAAGAACTTTATCTGAAGAACTATTTTTAATTGTATTCGTATTTTCAACATTTAGAGAATTAGTATTTTCTAAATTTTTATTATCCGAATCTTTTTCTAAGTTATTAACTGCAGATTTTACATTTTTCGATTCATTATTTGATTGAGTGTCTAATGGTTTAACATTGGTTTTTTCGGTTAATACAACCTTGTTTTTAAAATCAGCACTTTTAAGTTTTCTATCAGCTAGTTCTGAATAATTAATCAAATCGTATTTAGAGACATCCGTAGTTGAATCAACATAAATTTGAACATTCTTTTTCACTTTATTAGTCGCAGGTTGTTGAGCTAAAGAGCTAAAGCCCATCAAAATGAATATAATAAAGCAACTATATTTATGTATTAAATTTATCATTTATACGTTTTATTTTAACCTATTTATTTACTGTTTTTAGATATGAATCAAGAATTGACTTTTTCTTTGTACGAACAATTAAAAGTCTCAATGGCTCGCTTCCTTCTTTGCAATCTTTACAATCCGTAATTGTTTTGAATTCTTTTTCTTCTATGATTTCCTGTTTATTCTTTTTTGCAAATTCTTCTAATTGATTTATCAAACACTGCACTTCAGACTTATTACAATTATCTTCATCATTCAGATTTCCAAGCTCTTTACTAGCTAATATTTTACCTGAATTATCTACTACCAATTCATTTTTAACTCTAGCTCCTTTATAAAATGCAGCATATCCTGAAACTTGGACTTCAAAATAGCCACCGAAAAAAAATAAATATTTTTCAAGTTTTTTTACAGAATAAATAGGATTTATTAAAACATCTATTTGATTATCAACAATAGAATTAAAATACGCTTCATCTAATGCTAGCTGCTTAGATTTGTGCTTTTTAGTTGATTTAGCAATAATTGTTTTAGATGAATCCATCTCAATAAATAACTGCAAATCTTTAGTAGAAAGAGAAGCATTTTTAATATCAACCAATCGATGAGAAACTAATTCTTCAGAGAACTGAGAAAACGTTCTAAACGAAAAAATCAAAATAAATAGTGTATAACCAAAAAATTTTAGCATCTTTTTCAATATGAGCTTACAAATTTAGAAAAAAAAATAAACTAGTTGAGTTTTATATTTTTTTTTTAAGCATTAAAACTAAATAAATTAAAAAGAAAAAACCTTAACTATAAATAATTAAGGTTTAAACTTACTTGTAAACTGGAAGCGTTTACTAGTGTACCCAGGGTGGGAATCGAACCCACACTCCTCGCGGAACTGGATTTTGAATCCAGCGCGTCTACCAATTCCGCCACCTGGGCATGTAAAACTCGATTGTTTTATTAGATATGGTTTGCAAATTTAGTAAAAAAATCAAATCAAACAAAAATGATAAAAACTTTAATTGACTAAATATTGACTGCTTTTTTTGATTTTAGCCATTTTGGGAGAAGAATTGAGCCAATTACTAAATATGGAAAATAAGAAATAAACCTCCAAATTATAGCCATTCCAGTTATCAAAAACATTGATTTACTAAAACTAGACATCAATTCTCCAAAAGCGTATTCAGCGACACCACTTCCTCCAGGTGTTGGACTTATGTGCATAAACAACCATAAAACTAATTGTTTTCCAAGTATAAAAAAATGATCTACGTAACTTATATCTAAAAATGCGGCTAGTATACAGTTTATAACAAGGTATCTAAATGACCAAGATAAAAAAGTACTAACAATACTTTTTAGCCAGAATGATGCTTTCTCTTTTCTTAATTCGCTCGACGTAATTTGAATATCCAAATCTAATTTTGAAACTTTCGATGAAAAGCGATAAAAAAATGGTAGTTTACAAATAAAGAATAGAATTTTTCCTATTACCTGTGGGTAGATAAAGATTCCTATAAACAGAATGAAACAAATCAATAAAATCAACGTGAATCCTCCCCAAAAAACAACTAAAATACTTTTATCAATAGCTGAATTCATTGGGAAAAGTACTTCAGGAGACACAAACAAAAAAACAACAGGTATCATCATTAAAAAAAACAGATTATCTAACAAAGCAGTTATGATAACTATAGCTGTTGAACGCCCTAGTGTTATATTCTCTTTATTTAAAATAAACATAGCTACTGATACACCTCCAACGACACCTGGAGATATAGCAGAAGCAAATTCCCAAATTAAAATAACATTAAAAGCAGATTTCCAAGTTAAATCTTTATTAGTTAAATAACGTATTCTAAGAATATAAGCTATATCTCGTCCAAACATGCAGCATATAGCTAAAAACATCCAACCAATTGATTTTGAATCCCAATTAATTTGATTTATTATATCCTTAAAAGTTTCCTTTCTATAATCCCCATTAACACATTCAACAAATTCATTTTCGTTGGAAAAATCAATCTTCTTATTAAGATTACTATCAACCCAACAATATGTTCCTTGATTTTCTGATTTAATAAAATGGACTTCCTTTATATTTCTGAAGACCATAAAACTTATTATACTTAAGCCTATAAAAATTGAGAGATAAACTTTCCAAGTAGCAAATGTTTGGTCCATATTATTTCCATTTAATCGGATCAAAATTTATTTCTAATTCCCAATTAGGTCTAGCTTGAAAAGTTTCATTATAAACTTGAATCTTTTCAGGTTGTATTTGTTTCTGAAGATCACCTGAATCCCATAAACCATTTTTATTAAAATCAAAATAAGCTTTGAAGATATATGTTCCTTTTTCCAAATCATCAATCTTCCAAATACTTTGTTTTAAACTAACTGTAGTCTGACGAATAACCTTTTCACCAGATAATATTTCTAAAATTGTTCCTTCTGGAAGTGTTTTAGTATTAATATTAAATATGCTATATTGTGTTGAATCAAAAACTGGAATAATATGACTTGCTTTGTAGCTGTCTTTAAAATCGCTAAAGGTAAGTCCTGATGATTTTACTGTTATTTTATATGATTTTGCAGAAAAATAAGACAATGGTCGGAATAAAATTTTATATCCAGCAGCTGTAAATTCAAACGGAACTTTAATAGAATCATTAGCAAATACTTCTATTGAATCTTTATTGAAATTAGTAATAAAATCATTGGTGGTAATTTCCATTAAATTCTTAGGTCTAATATTTAATGGAAGATATAACTTTGGAATTTTATTAATTTGCTTTGTATTTATTTTACAATAAAAAGTATCCAAATAATTATCTTTCGATAAAACTCCTCGTATTGTATCCAATGAATTTGTATTTAAAAAAATCGAAATAGAATCGGTTCGATGAATTTTCTTTTCTGATATAGTTTGATTAAAAAGCGTGATTACACCTTTATCAATTGGCACATTACCAGTCACTAAAACTTCGTTATTATTGATATGACTTATTCTTCTCAATGCTTTTTTGGGTCTAGGGGGAAATAGATCTATAGGAACAGAATCTTTAAACGAAGTAGTTAGATTTACTTTATTTGATTTAAACCCTATTAATTCATGTGATTGGGGTACAAAATCATTATTTTGATCTTTAAAAGCAACAATGTAATAAATACCTGATTTGATATACCTTAAAGTAAATTCACCTTTTTCATTAGTTGTTGTAAAATTCACTGCTTTTTGTAAAAAAGTAGTAATTGTATCATTATAAAGTGAAACACAAACTCCTTTTATTGGTAAGCGGTTACGAATATCAATAACCTTTCCATCATATGTTAGCGAATCAATATAATCACCCGTTGAGAAAACATAGGTCAATAAAGTATCATTTCCTTCGTGTATATCTTTTACTGCATGATTCAAATAGATTGCATAGGTTGTATTTAGTTTTGGTTGACCTTTTAACTTCAATGTTAAGACTTTATCTTTAGCTATAGGATCAATTTTAAAATCATTTGGAACAACAATTATATTTTCACTTGCTTTATTCAATGTAATAAATTCTTTAAATGGCAAATGAATTTCTGTTTGATTGAAATTAATAGTTTTTGAAAATGAAGGGGTTACTTTTGAAGTATCTAAAGCTGGTGGTCTTTTGTCAATTGGTCCACCAGAAATTGTACCTTGAATTGCACAACTTCCTAGAAAAAAAATAGTTGATATTAAAAGTAAAAACTTAACCATTGACAAAGTTTATTTAAAAATAATGCATCAGTTTCAGAAAAGTCAGCTAATTCTGTACTATCAATATCCAAAACAGCAACTACATTTTGATTTTTAATTACTGGAATTACTATTTCACTTTTTGAAAACGAACTACAAGCAATATGACCTGGAAACTCATCTACATTTGAAACTATTAAAGTTTCTTTTCTTTCCCATGCAGTACCACATACTCCCTTTCCAAAGTTAATTTCCATACAAGCTAAACTTCCTTGAAAAGGGCCTAGTTTCAATACTTGTCCACGAACTATGTAAAATCCTATCCAAAAAAAACCAAAGGTTTCCTTTAAAACAGCTGATGTATTAGCTAAAATTGAAATTAAATCCGTTTCTTCAGCAATCAGTTTTTTCAACTGTGAAGGTAACGTTTCATATTTTTCAGCTCTAGTTGAGCCTTCAATTAAAATGGATTCAGCCATAATACAAAGATATTAGAAAAATGTAACTTTATTCCCAGATGCTTTCAATGATTGCTAAGCTATCTTTTAAATTAAAACCCGGAATATGGAATTTATAAAATTCAACTAATATTGAAATACAATTTTTTCTATATTTTTTTGGTATTTCATAAGTCAATAGCGCTTCTTTGGAAAGAGAAAGAAAATTACCCAATAATTCAATTTCTATTCCATTTTTATAATTTGTATGTATTGGAGGACTTCCTAAAAACAGTCCATTTATCAAATCAAAATAGGGAGTTTTTTCGACTGTTTTTAGCGGAAAAAAGCCAAGGTGTTTTGTTAATTCTAACATCCAAAATATGGGGTAATTTGTCAGTGAAATATCTTTATCCAGCCAAGTTAATTCATTCTTTATAAAATTAAATAATGGTTCATCCTTTACTCCTTCATGAAGTATATTAGCTAATACTTCTACTTTAAAAAAGATAATTGTCGATTTAATAGGATGAAATGGTACCGTTTCATATGTAAATAAAAGAGATGTTTCTGAGATTTTTGCTAACTGAGAATCATCACGTTGAAAATAGATTAATTCAATAAGCGATAAAGGTAAAAGGATATTTCCTTTTTTCTTTTTAGCACCTTGAAATAAAAAAGACTTTTTTCCTTCTGATAATGTAAAAACAGATAAAACTAAACTTGTTTCAGAATATGGAATACGCTTTAATAAAATTCCTTGATCGATTTTTTTCATTAGAAAACGACTACCTTTCCTACTTTTTTTCCTTGTCCATCAATTGCATTTGGAGCTGCCCAAAAGAAATAAACTCCTGGAGCTATCCTATTTCCATCCCAATCTAGTGCATTCCAAAAAGCAGTTCCTCCATTTGAAGTCGTTTTATACACCACATTACCTGCAGCATCTGTCACCTTTACATCAGAATCATATTGCAATCCTTGAATTGTAATTCCTTTTGAATGCTCTGGTTTATATGGATTTGGAAAAACAATAGTTTTTTCATAATCTGACTTTCCTTCAGATGCATCTACTCTATATGAAACTAATCCTAAATCCGTGATTATAAATAATTCACCTGTTTGATGATTAAACTGAATGTCTGTAATATTATTTGAAATGAGTGGGCTATTATCTTTAGTAAATGATTGAATTAATTGATTACCATCAGCACTTAATAAAAATAAACCAGCATTCGTTGTAGCTATCCACTTTCTATTTCCCCCATCTATTTCAATATCAGAAATGGAAGTTTTTCCAAGTAAATATTCGACATTTCCTTCATATTTCAATTTGACTCTTTGACAAACAAAAGACTTACTTTCGTTCGTTAAAATTGATGGTGCATTATACAGAATTGCAAAGCCCTGTTCTGTACCAATCCATAAATTATTCTCTAAATCTACTGCAATTGCATTTATATCTTTTGTAGGTAAAGCTCCTGTTACTTCGCTATCATTGATAATTCTAGTGATGTCATCTGAAGTATTATCTGTCGTGCTACCCGTATTCAATCCAACAACACCGATACCCGGGAAAACTAACCATTTATTACCTTTAAAATCTAACTTGATTTTAGTTGCCCAAGAATTCGATGTTGAACTACTCGTACTCATTTCAACCCATTTTTTTTGAGCTGAATATAATTTTAAAGGGTTTGAAGAATAAGGATTCAAGACCCATAAATTTCCGTCTTTATCATAGATTAAGTCAGACACGAAAGTAAAACCATTTCCAAGAATTGATTTTTCTAAATTAGAATTTGAATCAGTAAAAACGGTATCAATTTGTTTTCCAAAATAAGAAATAGAAAGAGGAACAAATGAATTTGAACCTACAGCAAATTCATTTTTATTTTTAGGATTAAATGAAATTGAACCAATATCAAAAAGTGATTTATTTAGCCATTTAGATTGATTATATCGATCAAATAAATTCCAGCTTTGACCTAAATTCACATACACACCATCTGATTTGTAATCAAATCCCGTTTTAGAAATAACCCCACCAGTCACACCAATTTTATCTTCAAATGTACTTACAGAAAAAACAGATGATTTTGGTAAAAAATTTAACTTTAAAACTCTATTATTAAAATTATCTCCCCATTCAACTAATCCGCATTCTCTATCCCCTATCCAATATTTACCAGAATTTTCGAGTAATACATTTGGACAAGGAAAATATACACCATCGTATCTATTTATGTGTTTTTTCTCTTCAAAGTTGTCTTCAAGTATATGAATTTCGTGATACTCAACTATACCCCAACCGTCAGATAAAGGGAAAATATTATTAAAAATAGGAGCATTTGAAAAATACCCATCTAATACAGTTGTACAATTTCCGTTGGAATACTTATACAACTTATTCGAAGTAGTCTCGATAAATAGACTTCCTTTTTGAATATGCATTTTTTTGAGTGATTTATTAGAAAGAATTTTGACTTTCCAATATTTTTCATCTGATAATGAAGTGTTATTTACATTCGCTGAATATAGAATTGAATCGCTAATCACATAAATGCTATCGCCGTATATCTTAAAATCTTTAATATTATTTCCTTTCATTGGAGGATAATAAGTATCCTTTACTTCTTTTTTTAATGGATCCATTTTGAGTATTCCAAAAGAACAAGCAGCGTAAATGAATTTATCATTATATTGAAAAGCAACAATTGCTTTATCACCCAATTTATCAGACATTTTTAAAAATGGAATATTTGAAACAGTAGAACCATTTATAAAATCAATATTTCCATTTTTATACCCTACCCAACAACTATTTGTATATGTCTCAGTAAAAATTTCACTTACATAGACGTCAGATAAGAAATCAGTTACTGACCATAATGTAGCTTCATTTTGATTTATGTCGTATTGATAAACTCCATTTTCAAGAGCTGAATACACCTGATTATTTAAAAAAGCAATATCAATGATTTTTGAAGAATTGACATAATATTTCCATCGATGCATCTCAGATTGAGACCAACAATCAAAAAATATAAGAGAAATTAAAAAAAACAAAAGACTTCTTTTCATTTTGAAACTTTTCTAAAATAAAAGCAGAAAGATAAAGATAGTTTTCTAAAACGAATTACAAAAGAATCTATTATTTTTGTGCTATTAAAGTCCTTTTTCAAATAGGGATAAAGGCTCCGTAGCTCAATTGTATAGAGCACTGGATTTCGGCTCCAGCGGTTGGGGGTTAGAATCCCTCCGGGGTCACTAAGATTTTTAATTTTTTTTAAATAAAAATTGTAGTTAATCAATCTTTATTTTAGGTTTTGAATCTTTCTATGAATGCTTTGATTTGTTAATCAAAGCATTCATAGAAATTAAAAGTTAATGGTTTAATATTTCACAATCTTACTAGAACTAACTTGTCTTCCTTCTTCAAAAATTTGGATGATATATAAATTTGTTAATAGATGGCTTAGATTTATATGAGTTTGTAAAGCATCTATATTTCCTTTCATCAAAATCTTTCCATCTAAGGTCAAGATTTTATACGAACGAGTAATATTGTCTGATTTATCAATCATTATATTAATTTCCTCTGAAAATGGATTTGGATAAACTGATATATACTTTTTAGTTAAATCAGACTTATCATGATAAACAGAAACTTTAGCCATATCTTTTTCATCAAATTTCCAAGAGTACATTGGTCTTCCTTTATTAATGTTAGAAGTAACGAAATCTTGATATTCTTTATTTATCCTAACTTTTAAAGTAACATCTGTTGCCAATAGGTTGCTATTGGCCGTCAAAATTGGATTTACAATCCATTGTAAACTATGGTATGCATCAAAATAAAATTGAAAATTATTAGGTGAATTTAATTGTTTTAATTTATCATATACCCAATTATTTTTCCCATCATAATAAGGACAATTTTTATTTAAATCATTCCTATATCCATGGACGTTATTCCCAAAAATATAAATTGCATGTTGTCCACCCATGTGGGGTTTGTATTCTGAATCATAAATTGTAGACGTTGGATTCCAAATCATATCTCTACCATTATCAATTACAAGACTTGAATTTTCACCAAATGCCATATGAAGCCTCATACCTGATTCGATATCAATCGCATATCCTGGGAACCACCCCATACCAAAAGAATCTGTAAGTTTATTCCCGAGTTTATCAACACTTTTACCTCTTCGTAATGTTCCTGCTTCTGCTTCTCCTTCATTTAATAATTTATTACGACCAAGTTCAATTACAGGACATCTTGTCCATAAGGTAGTATCCGATGTAAATACAATATCTATACTTGATAATCTAGAAATACTAGTGTATTGTCTTGCTTGTGAAAACATTG
The DNA here is from genome assembly GCA_947464135.1 of Flavobacteriia bacterium. GTDB lineage: Bacteria > Bacteroidota > Bacteroidia > Flavobacteriales_D > Crocinitomicaceae > CANHVK01. Next base: position 19,534 of record CANHVK010000030.1, read on the forward strand.
ATTTATTAAAAAAAGATGGATAAGCTAATGGCATAAAATCCCCTTGATAACCCACTAAACAATGTGGAGCTATCCCTCCACCTAACAATTTATCATATTTTTTATTTGGATCTATTCCTTTTTCATCAGGATATAAAAAAGGATTATATAAACCTAATGAAGTATTGTTTTCTGGTAATATTGGGATGTAAATACCTGATCTAATCCAATTAATAGGATTAAAATTATCCACATCTTTAATAAAACTCAACCACTTTTTTGATTCATCCTTAAAATATATATCTACATTTGGGGATGTTGAATTTATTGGATCAGTATATCTCAGATATTCTTGAAAATAAGTATCAGTTGTGAAGTAATAGTTTTGTTGATTTATATTGATAGAAACACCCCATCTAGGTATAATTTGTTCATCATCATAATCAATTGTTTTATCTGATAAAACACTATCTAATAATGTCCCTCCTTCTTTATCGTATTTATAAATCACCCAAGAAGCTTTATCAACATTAACTCCATTGAAGTTTGTATAAGTTTTAATAGTATCTTTTTCATAACCAGTAAATCTACAAACATAATACCCTTTTGAAACATTCAAAGGATCAATTACTTTAATGTTTAAAGGACCTTTACCTTCTTTATATTCAGTTATATCAGATTTACCATTAATAACAATTTCCTTTCTTGATTCATCTGTTAATTCTAGCCATCTATTCCCATTACCTTTTCCGTCAATTCTAGTTATCTTAGGAGAAAACCCATAATTAACAGCAGGAATTAAATCTTTACCAGCCTCATAATGTGGCTCAACTTCTATGGCTTTAATTAAAGTCCCATCGTAAGACTTATTGGAACGTATATAAGGAGTTTTTTGACCATTTAGGGCATTTGGATCATTCGGATCGTACACTTTAAATCTGTTAAAGGCATATGCAACAGCAACATAATAATATTTTTTATTATTAATCAATTCCATTGTGTCTCCTTTTGCAAATAGATCCGTTGTAATTTTAAAAGAATGTCTAATTCCTTTATCTTCCGCTGAAACTTTTTTTATAGGTACTGAAAAACCAATTTGAGGATTAAACTCAAAATTGACTAAACTTTTAACTCCATTTTTTAAATCGCATTGTGCTACTACCTTTGCTCTATAGGGATCATCTAATTCATTAATGGTAACATTTTTATCTGCTAATTGATATATTTGATACCCTTCGAAACGATATGTTTTATCTGTATTTGTAGAATTTGGTAAATCTAATATACTATTATCTTCCTGTTGAAATTTTTCTAAATAATTATTAGAACCATTTGGGTTTTCTAAAGTTATAAGTATTTCTTTATTTAACTCTATAATTGATGTTTTAGGAGCATATGGTGCTTCTAACGTCTTAAAACAATTATCGAATAACAATTGAGCTTTTGAATCTGCCATTTTAAGAGCTTCAACAGAAGAAAATAAATCTCCTGTATAGCCTCTTGCATATACAACACCTACAGTAACTGAATTTACAGAACCTGGTCTTAAAGTAAATGGACCAGCAGATTGAACAAATCTTCTATCACCTGGTGTATTACCACTGGATTTTTCATCCCAATTTTTTGAACCTGGGTTTACACCACTAGTTGACCAATTTAAAGTATCTGAATCACCAGGAAACATGTGATTAGAATGAATATTAGTAGCCCCCTTACTTGATGGGAAGCCAGTACCACCATAAACCATATCATCTCCATATCTCCATTTACCACTCATATAGTTATAATATTGTAGTGCAAAAGTTGGATCACTTTGATTATTAGCACCACCACCTGTATAATAAGTAAATCGCTTCATACCATAACGTTCATTATCAATAATTCCATCACCATAACCAATACCTAATCCACCATATACAATACCATTGTCTTCAATGGCTTGATATACAGAAGGAACAACCCATTTTTTATCAATATACTTTGGACCGACATTATCTTTACCATCAGCGTCCTGATATGGTCCTTCAAAAAAATCTACTCCAATTGCAGGAGGATTTGCTCCATACCCTTTCTGAGTTCTATAATCATCATCATTTGCATCACCATTATAACAAAATCCCAACCCTCTAGTAACATCACATCCTACAAAATCATCTGGTGCACCACCTAAATCCGCATCAACATACTGACCAAAATATGTTTTATTTAATGTTTGTGTACTTCGATTTATAATTTCATAATTATAAAAAGACATTTGATTAAGTTCATCACTCGTAGCAAAAACAAATGCCTGTGCGCGAATCTCAAGTCCTATCGCTTCTCCACTAGATTCAGTATGTGGACCACCTACATCATTAAATACCCACCAATGTGTTTCATCTCCAAACAATGATATCCTTCTATCAGATCCACACTTAATATCATCTCTACCTAAAATATCATCATACCAAGGATAATCTCCATTTAAAGGATCGTATTTTCCATCATTATCTACATCTTTAAATGGAGCAAGATAATAATCTTGATTTTTTGTTTGATCACCATGCGCAGGCCAAGCGTATATTCTATTTAATATTTCATTTGATGGGGAGATACAATCTTTTTGATTTTGTTTGGAACATTCAAACCAAGTAACAAACTGAACTACTTCTGATTTTCTTATTGTAAAAAACTTATCAAATGCTGTACAGGTTTCATCAGAAATTGTTGAATTTCCATAATTTCGAACAACACCATCACCCATTGGCTTGGATGGGTCAAAGTCACCATTTGTGTTAGGATTCATTGAAATTGGACCAGTCCAAAAATCATTTCCAGCACTTCTAAATTTTTGTGCTGCTAATTTTAAGTTATTATTAACATCAATTCCACCTATCCAAATAGATGAAGTATAAATTGCAGATGAACCAGAATTTTTAGGGACAAAATATCCTGGATTTGCTATTTTTCGATCTAAGAAAAGCGTACCACTTGGTTCTAACAATGCACTTACATCGTTATATTGCATTATTAGCGATGCAGAAGAAGGAGCACATGTCCCCCTTTTTTTTGACTCATTATTCTTTTGTTTTGAAGTATAATCAAAGCCAAAAGAATAAATGAATGTGAAAAAAACTGAAATAAAGAGTAAATACTTTTTCATTTTCAAATAATTTTAGTTGAACAAAATCATAAAAAATACGAATTAACTATTTTTTTCTGAATATTCATTTTTAATTGCGAACCAACCTAAAAGAACCAATCCGCCAACTACTATAGGAGTTAAGATACAAAGTATAATATAACCAAATACCAAATCATCCATTCCTTTTGGATGAATTACTTTTGGACCTCCAAAAATAACTATTCCGAAATACCCTATAAATAATGCTAAAAGTATCCAAAAATATCCAAGATATTTTTTCAATTTTTGATTAGAAATAAATCGATAAGAAGGTTTTAAATAAATCAATCCGATAATAAAACAGACTAAAGCAACTGAAATCGGATACCATAAACCTGCTAAATATGAAGTAGAATTTGTTACAGTTGAAGATGCGGAAGCCTTTGTTGCTAAATAAGTAGAAATTGCTGGGAGTAGGCCTCCAAAAATCCCATTTCCAATATGGTATGGAAAAGACATCGATGTATAGCGTATCGAAGTTGGAAATAAATCAACTAAAAATGCAGCAATCGGAGCATATACCATTGTTACAAATAGAATTTGTATAAAAACCAATACGATTAAAAAGAAAAAATTACCCCCAGAAACTTGAATTGTTGTTTTTGTTTCTTTTGAGAATTCTTTGTTACCTTGAATAATTGTAACTTGGTCTTTTTTAATTGTTCCATCCTGATAAAAAGTAGAATTAATTTCGATTTTTTCTCCGTTATTATTCAAAACATTTTTAGTCGATGACCTTACTTCTAATTTGGATTTAACATCGATAATTTGGTACATTTTATGGTAAATAGGTCGATAAGATAATGCAGCTATTAACATACCAAAAAGCATTATTTTTTTTCGATCCATACGGTCAGATAATTTTCCAAAAAAGATGAAAAAAGGAGTTCCTAATAATAGAGAAATAACCATGATTGTATCAGATTGAACCTTATCAAGCATACATACTTTTTCTAAAAAACTCATTGCATAAAACTGTCCGGTATACCAAACAACGCCTTGCCCCATTACAACCCCAAACAATGCTAATAGGACTAATTTTAAATTTTTCTTGTTTCCAAAGCTTTCTTTCAACGGATTTTTGGACAATTTTCCTTCCTCTTTATTTTTTTCAAACAATGGAGATTCCCCCATGTTTTTTCGAATAATATAAGAAACTAAAACCATCACTATTGAAAACCAAAAAGGTACCCTCCACCCCCACATCTCAAAATCTTCTTTTGAAACGAGTAATCTAGTAATCATAATGACTATTAGTGAAAGAAACAACCCTGCGCTTGCAGTCGTTTGAATCCATGAAGTCCAATATCCTCGTTGATTTTCAGGAGCATGTTCAGCAACATAAGTAGCAGCACCACCATACTCTCCCCCTAAAGCTAATCCTTGTAACAATCTTAAAATCAAAACTAATAATGGTGCTAAATATCCAATTGTTGCATAACTTGGTATACATCCAATTAAAAAAGTTGCTCCACCCATAATAAGTAAAGTCAACATAAAAGTGTACTTTCTCCCCACTAAATCTCCTAATCGACCAAAAACAAGAGCTCCAAAAGGTCGTACCACAAATCCTGCTGCAAACGTAGCGAGCGTCGCCATAAAAGAAGCAATAGGTTGATCTGCAGGAAAAAATTTAGAAGAAATAATAGTAGCTAAGCTACCAAATATATAGAAATCATACCATTCTATTAATGTTCCAACAGAAGAAGCACCAATAATTTTCCAAAGAGATGAAGTTTTTGTATTCATTAGAAAGTTGAATTAATTGGAGTGAATTATTAATCAACCTAATATAATGAAATATTTCAATTAGAAATGGATTAAAATAGAATATTTTACATTATTAGAAATTAGAATAAGAAGAAAGGGCCCTCAAAATTGAGAGCCCTTAATGTATTTTAATCTTCGTCTTCTTCAGATTCTTCATCTGCGACGTCATAATCGTCATCATCATCGTCATCGTCCGATGAATCATCTTCGTCTTTCACATCATCTTCTGGGATATCATCAAAATCTTCTTCATCTTCTTCATCATCTTCAGGGATAACCACATTTTTTTGTTTGACTTTATTTAGTTTGACTAAATAGATCATTTCATCTGTTTCCCACAAAACAGCATCCATTAATTCACCAGTAGGTGTTGAGACTTGTGTCATAGCACCACCAAAACCTTCTGGGAAGGCTTCTTCTAATCGGTCTCTCATTTCTTCAGAGAGTTTCTCGTAAGTTACAATAGCTCTTTTCTTAGACATAATTACTAAATTTCTAATTTATGAATACGGTGTTTAGGAATTACTACTCCTTGTTTTAGCACCACATATTTCTCAGTTACAGCCCAGATAGTAGTGTCTACCACTTTATATCCTTTATCATCAGCGAAAAAAATCTTCACTTTATGATGTTCAATGTTACCCAAAGTAATCGCCCTATTAAAAGCTAATTGTCTCATTGATAACTCATCTTCAGACAAGGTAATTTCGTCAGCAGGGAAAGAGAAATTTGCTACATCCTCTTTTTGTACTAATTGTGCTTCTTGTTCAGTCATTTCTTGAAAACTTTCGGCAAAAATATATTAATTAGTGAATTTACAAGGGAAAAATTGAACTATTTTCAAAAAAACAAGTATTTTTCCGTTAATTTAGATTCACTTTAAAGCATTTAATGCCAACGATCTTGCCAAGGTATCTATAGACACAAAATCTTCATAAACAGGACTTTTAACAAAAGTTGTTTGTTCCATCACCGATTCATTTATTCTTGCAATATCCAAAAATCCGATTTTATCTTCTAAAAACAATTGTACAGAAATTTCATTTGCTGCATTCAATGCGCAAGCCGCTGACCCTTCTAATTCCATTGCTTTATAAGCAAGATCTAAATTTTTAAAAGTTTTACGATCCGGTGCTTCAAAAGTAAGCTGGGGATAATCCATAAAATTAAAGCGAGGAAAATCTGTTTTAAATCTTTCTGGATACGTAAAAGCATATTGAATCGGTAACTTCATATCCGGTAACCCCATTTGCGCTTTCATACTACCATCTTCAAACTGCACCAACGAATGAATAATCGATTGTGGATGAACTATTACGTCAATTTGCGCTGGTTTTAAATCGAACAACCACTTAGCTTCAATTACCTCTAACCCTTTATTCATCAATGATGCAGAATCAATCGTAATTTTAGCCCCCATTGTCCAATTTGGATGTTTTAATGCTTGCGCTTTGGTTACCTTTTGTAACTGTTCTTCATTCCAACCTCTAAAAGGACCTCCCGAAGCGGTTAAATATATTTTTTCAATTGGATTTTGATATTCACCAGTTAGACATTGAAATATTGCAGAATGTTCAGAATCTACTGGATAAATTGTAACTCCGTATTCAATTACGAGCTTGTTGATTAAGCTTCCAGCAACAACTAGAGTTTCTTTGTTTGCTAGTGCTATAGTTTTTTTGGCTTTGATAGCTTCGATCGTTGGACTTAAACCGGCATAACCAACTAAAGCAGTTAAAACCACGTCTATTTCACTTCCTGTTACTACTTGATTTAGCGCATCATTACCAGCATACACTTTTATGTCATCATTCCAAAGCGCTTCTTTCACATATTGGTATTTTGACTCATCGGCAATTACAACTTCGTTCGGTTGAAATTTTTTAGCTTGCTGAATTAAAAGGTCTGCATTTCCATTTGCAGTGATCACTTGTAAATCAAAAAAATCAGGATAAGCTTCAATTACTTCTAATGCTTGGGTTCCAATTGAACCTGTAGATCCTAAAATTGCAATTCCTTTTTTCTTTATCATGAAACAAAGTTAAAATTTATGATTGATTGATTTTAAACAATTCTAACAGAAACTAAAATAATAATCATTTAGGTTGTTGAAAAAAGTTTGGGATTGTTAATAATACGCAGTAATTTCGCAAATTATAAATTTTTTTCGATAAAATAAATTATTATGATTATTAAGAAATTTTGCTTCTTTACCCTATTATTACTTTTTTCGAATTTTTCAAATTCGATGCAATTCGATGAAAATTTCATCTCATTACCAATAGATGAACAGAATGATACAGTTATTTTGTTTTTTGGCGAGAAATTAAATACTGAAAAATTAAGTGCTGGAGATATTAATAATTATAATTGGTCATTAAAAAATGAAACCTATTCAATTACTGGAAATGGAGAGGAATTATTTAATTCTACTTTAGAAACACCCGGAATTTATACACTAGATTTAACGCCTAGTGTTAATCTGACTCATACTCATGATGAAGAATGCAGTCATAATACAATTGCAAAAAAAATAAATATTAATGTATTACCTTATAGGATTGAATTTCAATTCTCGAAATCAAAATTTTCAAATCAAATTAAAGGTGAAGTGGAAACAGAAGGTACAATTTTTACAATACCTGTTACAATCTTTTTTAATGGAATTAATAGTATAAACTTTGATAATCTTAAATTGAAAAGTTCAGGAATAAACACTACAATTGTAGGTGAAATAGTTGATTCAGAAAAAAACTATTCTTCAGGAAAGAATAATTTAATTTTTAAACTGAAAGGTAAGGCAACTTCTGAGACTTATATAATGTTTGACATTTTTAATGGCGAAAAACTTATAAGCACTTACTACTATCCTAATAAAATAACTAATTAATCATATAATGAATTCGATTTTATCAAGAATAAATATTTTATTTATAAGCTTTTTTATCAGTTTATTAAGCAATCTGGTTTACTCACAATGTGGATTTCAATCAACTTGCTCAAATACAAATTATTTAAATTTTGGAATGGGGTCAAATAATGATGGGACTACCATTGAATATGACAATTTTACATCTTCTTTTCACTCTACAGTTGTGCGAACAGCTACAGGAAATTATAAAGTATGGGGTGAATATATGGCAAACGATGGTGTAACAAATGTTTTAGCTCCTACAGAAATTATTCAAGCTAATTATCCAGCTCTTACAGGAACTATTTTAAAAGCCAATTTAGGGTCTGATCTTACTCCTGCTGTAACAGGTGGTGAGGTTCAGGGTATTGTATTGTCAACAACTGGATTGTTTGCTTGGTCGACAGAAGGAGCTGTAATTCATGCAGAATTGACAAATTCTAAAGTTTTTCAGAAAATTACAATTGATGGTAATACTCAAGGTTTACCAAATGGTGTTGCGCCATTGGATGTCAAAATGATATTTACAACATCTCGTACAATGGCATTGGTTACATGTAACGGTGATGTTTACGTAATTACACAAAATGCTTTAAATGCTGGCGTTGGATTAACAGGTACTATAAGTGCAACAAATGCGAAGAAGTGGCATAGAGTTACAACAAGTGATGCTGGAAATCCTTATTTGACAAATATCGTTTCTGTTCGTGGTAATAAAAACACATTATTTGCTTTAAAAAATGATGGTACACTTTGGACATGGGGTAGTGAAACTTATTTAGGTGACAATACAAGTATATCAACTTTAAGATCGCGGGCTACATTAATGATTAAACCTAACTCAAATGCCATAAAAATGATTGGTGTTACACGTGACGATGCTAATTCTAAACCGACATATTACGTTTTAAATTCAGATGGTAATCTTTACTCTCTTGGAGGAAACAATTTTAAACAAATTGGAGATTGGACGAATATTGAAAGAAAGTCATGGGTCCAGCCAAGATATACTTCATCTACTGGTCAAGTTATGAATAATATTCATTGGATATCACCAAATGAACATGATATAAATTATTCATCTATAAACGTTTTAACAAAAGATTCTATAAATTACAATTGGGGAAATGGAGCTAGAGAAATGCTTGGACGTGGAACTGCCACATCAAGTATTAATCCAGGTATACCAAATGGTATTTCAAATACGAATAAAATATTAGCTGTTGAAACAGGAGGTCATACATCGATGCTAGTGAAAAATTGTGAAGATAACTTTGGATATGTTGGGCATAGGGTTAGAGGAAGTATGGGAGATGGCAGCGCTGATGATGTTGATGAGGCAACTTATACTTTTGCTACTGCGGTTGTTTATATTTGTGGTGCAACTACTGCAGAGGTTGCCATATCAGGAACACCAACATTAAGCCCTGGTGGGTTATATTGTAATGGTACAACTATTGACATCACAGCGACTCCAAGTGGAGGTACATTCTCTTTGACTGGTGCGGCAACTCTCTCGGGTAATTTAATGACTTTCACAGGCACAGGAAATAATACAGTAAATGTAACCTATACCGTTCCTGCAAAAGGATGTTCTGGAACTGTTTCTGCAACAGAAGTTTTTACTTTGGAAGATTGTTTATTGGCACCGAAAGCTAATCGTGATAATGTTTCTACATCTGAAAATACTCCTGTAAATATAGCAGTAACAACCAATGATACTGATGATGGAAGCTTAACTTTATCTTCATTGACAGTAACAACGAATCCATCAAATGGAACTATTTCTGTAAATAATATTACTGGTGTAATCACATATACACCAAACAGTTCATTTTCTGGTTCAGATGAGTTAATCTATCAAATTTGTGATAATGAAACACCTGCATTATGTGATACTGCCATAGTTAAAATTACTGTAACGCCATCAACACCTTTAATTTCAAGTACCCCTGCTACTTGTTCATCTGCAGAAATTAGTACAATATCAAATTACAAAAGCGGTTTAACATATACATTCAATCCTACTGGTCCTTCTATTAACTCAAGTGGAATTATTTCTGGAATGATTGATAATACCAATTATAGTGTAACTGCTTCAAATGGAACAGTAAGTTCTAATACAAGTGTTACTTTTAAGAATGCGCCAAAGTTATCTTCTCCAAGCACTCCAACTGCTTCAACAACTCAACCTACATGTTCTGTTGCTACGGGTGCTGTGTCTGTAACTGCTCCTGCGAATGGTGCGGGGATTACATATACTTTAACTGGTACAAATCCTGTTGTTGCAGCCGTAACAAATTCTACAGGTTCTTTTACTTCTTTAACTTCAGGTAATTA
>CANHVK010000031.1 GCA_947464135.1 Flavobacteriia bacterium
CTACTGCTTGTTCTGGTACTGATGGAACAATTACTATCAATGGATTAACTGCTGCTACAACCTATACTTTAAATTACACTAAAGATGGTACAGCTATTAGTCCTGCGATCTCAATTACTACGAATGTAGGTGAAACGTTTTATAAAATCACCGGACTTTCCAAAGGAGCTTACACAAAAATAAATGTTACCAAAAGTGGATGTACTTCTAATGACGAATTAGAAACTTTAGCTGATCCAATCTCACCTATAATTTCTGCAACTGCTAATGATCCAGCTACATGTGGAACAAAAGGTACTATTGAATTAGTCTTAACAAATGTTCCTAATGGCTCATTCGATATAAACTATACGGGTGGTAATTTTGCAAATGTTTCAGTATTAAATAATTTGTCTAAAATAACAAACGTAAATGCAGGAACATACAACAACCTTCAAATTACAGTAAATGGATGTAAATCAAGCACAGGGATCAATGCAGTAATTACTGATTTGATTCCACCGATAAGTCCAATTGCCACTGTAGTAGATCCAACGTGTTCAAAACAAACAGGTAGCATCACAGTTACTTCTCCGGTAGGTTCAGGTTTAAAATATTCAATAGATGGGGTTAACTTTAATTCCAGTACATTAATCGATAATTTAACAAACAATAACTATACAGTAACAGTAAAAGATTTGAAAAACTGTACTAATACTTCGCAGTACACAATTAATACACCACCAATTGTCGCAAAACTAGTTGTGAATAATCCTTCTACAATATGTGAACCCAATACAATTAATTTACTGGACCCTGCTATCACGCTTGGATCAACAAATATTGGAAATTTATTTTACTACTCGGATCAAAATGCAACAACATCAATTTCAAATCCATCAGCATATAATATTGCAGGAACTTCTACAATTTATATAAAAACAACAAATACTTCAAATTGTAGTGATGTAAAACCAGTAACAATTAAAATAAATCCAAAAGACATCATTACAATTTCAAATCCATCAAGTTTATGTTCTAATTCACCATTGGAAAAATTAACTGCTACCCCTATTGGAGGTAGTTGGACTGGAAGTGGAATCACACCTTCAGGAGACTTACAAGCATCAACAGCGAAAATCGGAATAAATGATTATATGTATACTAGTAGTGGAATTTGTCCGAATACTAAAACAGTTCAAATAAAAATCAATTCTAAACCTTATCTTAAAATTTCCAGATCTGACACAGTTTGTGAGGGAGAGTTATTTAAATTACTATTTGTAAGCCCGTATTCCATCTTAAAAACATGCACATGGAACTTTGGAGATAACATAACTTCAAATAAACTAAACGAAGTAAGTCACAGTTATTCAAAAGCTGGAGAATATGACATTACGCTGATCGGTAAAGACGAAAATGAGTGCTCAGATACACTAACTATGGTGAAATTTATTAAGGTATTAGAAAGACCTAAAACAAATTTTACATTTACACCTGAAAAACCTACCATATTCAATAGTACTATTCAAACAACGAATTTAACTTTGAATGCTACCGATTACACATGGAATTTCGGAGATGAAAAAGAGTCAAATTTGACTAATCCTAGCCATAAATATGGGAATAATCCAAATACATATTTTATTACACTGAGTGCATATAATGAAATAACATCATGTAGCCATGATACGATTATGCAGATAGAAGTATTTGATGAAGTTTATTGTTTTATCCCAAATACATTTACACCAAATGGTGATGAGATTAACAATGAATTTAAACCAGTTTTAAGTGGATCCGTTGCAGAAGATCATTATTCATTATATATCTATAATCGCTGGGGACAATTATTATTTGAATCTCACAATAAAAATGTAGGTTGGAGCGGAGCTTTTGGAAATACTATTTGTCAGCCTGATACTTATATTTGGAAATTAGAGTTTAGAGATACTATAAACAAAGAGAAGCATATGAAATCCGGACATGTAAATCTGGTAAAATAATCATTAAATAAAAAATGCCAGATTAAATCTGGCATTTTTTATTTAAGTTAATAAATTATAAATGAATAACTTCCCCATATGCTGCTGCAGCTGCTTCCATAACAGCTTCTGACATGGTGGGATGTGGATGAACTGTTTTAATTAAAGCTTCACCTGTAACTTCTAATTTTCTAACAGCAACAATTTCTGCTATCATTTCAGTAACATTTGCACCAATCATATGAGCACCTAAAAGTTCACCATATTTGGCATCAAAAATTAATTTAACAAATCCATCTTTCGCTCCAGCAGCACTCGCTTTACCTGAAGCTGAAAAAGGGAATTTACCAATTTTGATATCTAATCCTTTTTCTTTTGCAGCTTTTTCAGTTAATCCAACTGAAGCAACTTCTGGTGAACAATATGTACATCCAGGTATATTACCATAATCTAATGGTTCAGGGTGATGACCAGCAATTTTTTCAACACATATAATTCCTTCTGCTGAAGCAACGTGAGCTAAAGCAGGACCAGGAACGATGTCTCCAATTGCATAATAACCTGGGATATTAGTTTGATAATATTCATTTACTAATACTCTCCCTTTATCCGTTGCAATTCCTACAGATTCTAATCCGATATTTTCAAGGTTTGTTTCAACTCCAGCAGCCGATAAAACAACATCACATTCTAATACTTCAATTCCTTTTTCTGTTTTTACAGAAACTTTACATCCTGTTCCAGTTGTATCAACTGATTCAACAGCAGATTTAGTCATTACCTTAATCCCTGCTTTTTTGAATGATTTCTCTAATTGTTTAGATACTTCTTCATCTTCAACAGGAACTATATTTGATTGAAATTCAATGATTGTAACATCAGTACCTAATGCATTGTAGAAATAGGCAAACTCGACACCAATAGCACCAGAACCAACAACAACCAACTTTTTAGGTTGTTCAGGTAAAGTCATTGCTTCTCTGTAACCAATGATTTTCTTACCATCTTGTGGTAAGTTAGGTAATTTTCTTGAGCGAGCACCTGTTGCTAATATAATTGCTTTATCAGCAGAAAAAACAGTTTTAGTTCCATCTTCTGCTGTTACTTCGACTTTTTTACCAGGTAATACAGTTCCATGTCCTTTGATTACATCGATTTTATTTTTTTTCATCAAGAACTGAATTCCAGTACTCATCCCATTGGCAACTCCCCTACTTCTAGCAATAATAGATTCAAAATCAGCTGATGCTTCAGAAACTGTTATACCATAATCTTTTGCATGCGTTAAATATTCATAAACATTAGCACTTTTTAATAATGCTTTTGTAGGAATACATCCCCAATTTAAACAAATTCCACCCAAAGATTCTTTTTCAACAATGGCAGTTTTTAACCCCAATTGTGAAGCTCTGATTGCAGTAACGTATCCACCTGGTCCGCTACCAATTACAATTATGTCGTAATTCATAGTTATTCTAATAAAAATAGATATATTGCGAAGTTACAAAATAAAACGAAACACGTATTTTTGACAAAAAAATAAACCATGACTCACTATATAATTTCATTTGATAAACCATCCAATCAATATATCAAGGTACAAATAGAATTTAATTCTTTTGAGAACATACATGAAATACAATTACCTTCTTGGAGACCTGGAAGATATGAACTTGGTAATTTTGCTAAAAATGTCAGAAAGTTTGATGTAATTTCAAATGATCAATCTATTGAATTTGAAAAAATTACCAAAGACAGATGGAAAATTTATTGTGAAAAAAATCAAAAAATCACGATTCAATATGAATATTTTGCAGCTGAACTTAATGCTGGATCAACCTATTTATCGAATGAACAACTTTATGTAAATCCTGTAAATTGTTTAGCATACATTGAAGGAATTCAAAATAAAGATTTTTCACTAGAAATAATTTTACCTGATGGGTATGAAATAGCTTGTGGACTAAAAAAAGAAAAAAATATTTTGATTGGAAATTCTTTTGATGAACTTGCTGACTCCCCATTTATTTGTTCGCCTACACTTCAACACAACTCATACGAAAGTAATAATACATTATTTCATATTTGGTTTCAAGGTGAAGTTAAACCAGATTGGGTTAAAATTATAAATGATTTTAAAAAATTTACAGATAAACAAATTGAAAAATTTGGAGACTTTCCTGTATCTGAATATCATTTTCTAATACAGATTTCACCGAACAGAACATATCATGGAGTTGAACACAAAACATCGACTGTCATTCATTTAGGGCCAAGCTATGATATTTTCAATGATGTTTATAATGATCTTTTAGGTGTAAGTTCTCATGAATTATATCACACATGGAACGTAAAGTCAATTCGACCAATAGAAATGTTTCCATATGATTTCACCAAAGAAAATTACTCTGAATTAGGATATTTATGCGAAGGGGTTACAACATATATGGGGGACTTAATGTTGTTAAAAAGTGGTGTCTTCAATAATGAAGAATATTTTAAAGAATTAGAAACTCAAATTCAAAAACATTTAGACAACGATGGAAGACATAATTATTCAGTTGCAAATTCTTCCTTCGACACTTGGTTAGATGGGTATGTTCCTGGAGTTCCTGGACGAAAAACTTCGATTTATACAGAAGGATGCTTGATTACATTCATTTTAGATATTAAAATCATTTCTAATTCGAAGGGTAAATTGTCATTTGACGATGTAATGAAAGATCTTTATGATCATTTTTATAAAAAAAACAAAGGTGTTTCAAAATCAGATTACAAACAAATAATTGAAAAATATACAAACGAAGATTTAACTATTTTCTGGAAAGAATACATTGATGGTCATAAAGATATGATTCCTTTATTATCAGAAACATTTACGCAACTTGGTTTAGAATTAAAAATTTCAGAAAGTAACAAGTTAAATTCAGATAAAATAGGAATTAAAACCATTTTTAATGGTGCTAATCATGTCATTAAAAACATCCTATCAAATTCAATTGCAGATAACTCCGAATTATCTATTGAAGATGAAATTATTGCTATTAATTCCTTCGAGATTAAATCTGATTTAGATAAATGGTTACAATACTTTAATGGAGATAAAATTAGCTTACTTATAAAGCGTAAAAACAGATTTTTAAATAAAGAAATCTCTTGTGAAGGAAATAAAACTTTTGTCAAAAACAAAATTTTAGTAAATTCAACAAATAATTATATTTTCCAAAAATGGATTTCTTAGTTCTTGGATAAAAAGATAAACTATGCCCAAAATAAATTTTGTTCTACTTTTAACTCTGCTTTACTTTTTTATTTCGAGCTGCGAACCTGAAATTGCAACACCGAAAAAAAAAGAAACTTCTGTTAGTGTAACTACAGTATATGATAAATTAAATAAGAATACTTATCAAGCAGTAAAAATTGGAAATCAATATTGGTTTCAAACTAACTTGGATGCAATAATTTATGCTCGACTAAAAAAGGTAGAAATTAGGGAAGTAATTGATACTATAAACTCAAATAAACCATATAATATTTCAATCGCAAACCTAATTGAATCTCCCGCTAACGACACTTTAGCAATTCAATGGCCTTTTAATGGTGTTGATTCTCTTACAAAAAAATATGGGAGAATGTATACTTGGTATGCCGCTGTCGATGCTCGTAATATTTGTCCTAGTGGATGGCATGTACCAAATGAAGCAGAATGGGATAAAATGATAAGTATTCTTGGTGGAGATACTTTGGCAGGTGGAAAAATGAAAGACACTTCTAATATAGAATGGAATTCACCAAACTTAGCAGAAGCAAATCTATATAAATTAAATGTAAAATCAACGGGATATAGATCAGAGTTTGGATCCTATGTAAATCAAGGGAAATTCACCTTTTTTTGGTCATCGACATCTGACCCAAATGATAAAGAGTATGGTATAGCATATGCTGTTTATGCTCATAGTAAAAAAATCTACAAACAACCTAAGTCAAAGAGAATAGCCATGTCTATTCGATGTGTTCGTTAAAAAATGATTTTTCTGATAAACGATTGATTTTTGTAACTGACCTTTAAAAAATAAATCCCATTATCGAAAAATGGAATATTTTGGTTAATTGGAATACGTTGAATCAAAATCCCATTAGTAGATATTATTTCTAAATCTAATAGCTCTTTTGATTGAACAACAAAATTGTTTTTTTCAACATCGTGCAGTACTGTAAACAATTCATTAGGATTAATTTGTTCTATATTGAGTAAGCATTTTTTAGATTTCATCATCGTATAAAAATCAATTTTACACACAAAATCAATTGAATCAATAAAAGGATTTCTATTTCCTTGTTTATCAAAAATGTATTCTTGACGTGTAATTTCATAATCGTCTGGTAAATCTTGATAATGCCATTTCTTGAGTAAGTTCTCATTTTGTTTCGAAGGCAAAGCCCAATTAACATCAATTGAATTATACGCTGTAAGCATATAAAAAATAGCGCGCGCTACATTGCCTTTTTGTTTATTAGATGGTTCATATACTAAAACTCCATCCATTTCACCTAACTTTCCATCTTTATATTCATAATGTATCTTACCATTAATTTCCCCGAAAGGATAATTACTTCTTATGCTATTTGCTTTATCTAAATTGGTTGGATATAAATTATGAAAATCAGAATATTCAGGTTTTTCAGGGTTATTAGCTGGATATGTTGGCATCCAAGAATGAGGAAAAGTATGTTCTCTACTATATCCTTGTTGAGTCCAGTCAAATGGACCTGAAAAAAGTTTTTTATCTCCAGTGTAAACACATTCAACATAGCGCATCCCTTTGGTGGTATCTATTAATTCAACATCTTCAATCAAGGTGGTTTTGTAATTATAATATGGAATAACAGTATGTTTTGAAATTAAATCATAAAGTTGTGATGTGAAATTAGGCGCAGTAGCAATTATCTCTTCATAATAATGACCAATATTCAATCCTTTTGTTTTGATTACATCATATGGTGGATTTTGAATTTGATATTTTTCAGCTCCAGGTTTTCCATTAAATGCAAAAACGACATAATTATAACTATGATTTGCCCTGATTCCTTTAGGAATAAAAAATGTATCCTTGCCAACATAAGCTACTTTTGAATCATATAAACCATCTCCTTTTAAATAGGAAATATTATCTATTGGATTTGTCAATGGTATTCCTTTTTCTGAAATAAGTACCAAGTAATTCTCTGCATCTTTTACTTTATCATAATGTACTTCAAAAGAATAGGGTTTTATATTTTTAAATAAAATGACAGAAGGATTTTTAACAGGTCGAATTTGAGTAAAACTGACAAATGAAAAAACAGAACAAAAAATAGTAAATACGACTAAACGAACGATTTGATTGTAAGACATAATTTGTAATTTCGAAATCGAAAGTAATAAAAAATATAGTATGCTAAATAAATGGTTCGTTATCTGTGCTTTGATTATCAGTACAAAATTAGGGTTTACTCAACAACAATTAAGTATCGAAAAAATTTGGAAAAATTTTGAGTTCGCAGACAAAGGAGTAAATGGTTTTAAAGGATTGAAAAACGGTGAGCAATTTACCAAACTGAATCAAGATGTATCAGGAAGTTCAATAACAATTCACCCATTTAAAAATCATCAAGGCGAAGGAAAAGTGCTACTTTCAAGTGGTCAACTAATCTATAAAGGAAAAACATTAAAAATTGACGACTATTCATTCAGTGCTGATGAATCGAAAATATTATTGTTAACAGGAAAAAAGCCTATTTACAGAAGGAGTTACACCGCGAATTACTATTTATTCGATTTAAAAACGAATAAAATCAGCTTATTAGATAGTATAAGAACTGATTGTAGCTTAGCAACTTTTTCACCTGATGGAACAAAAATTGCTTATTTAAATCAAAACAACATCTTTATCAAAGATTTAAAAGAAAATACAATTAAACAAATAACCGAAGACGGTAAAAAAAATGAAATTATAAATGGCACTACTGATTGGGTTTATGAAGAAGAATTTGCCATTACGAAAGCATTT
The DNA here is from genome assembly GCA_947464135.1 of Flavobacteriia bacterium. Taxonomy (GTDB): domain Bacteria; phylum Bacteroidota; class Bacteroidia; order Flavobacteriales_D; family Crocinitomicaceae; genus CANHVK01. The sequence continues at coordinate 8,015 of CANHVK010000031.1, forward strand.
GATTGGTCCTATGACAGTAAAAAAATTGCTTTTTTAAAATTTGATGAAAGCCAAGTAAAACAATTTAATATTGACTATTTTGGAAAAACGTATCCAACTATCTACACCTATAAATATCCGAAAGCAGGAGAAAGTAATTCAAAAGTAAGTGCATTTATTTATGATCTTAATTTAAACCAAACTCAAAAAATAAATTTAAAAGATTATGAATATATCCCGAGATTAAAATGGTCTGGCACATCAAACCATTTGATTTTACTCACATTAAATCGTCATCAAAATGATTTGAATTTTTATTCAATTGATGCTTCAAAAAATGAATTGTTATCTACTATTTTTTTTAATGAAAAATCAGATACATATATTGAAATTGATGACAACCTACTTATTTTACCTAATGGTAAAGAAATTATTCGAACAAGCGAAATATCAGGATATAAACACATCTATAAATTATCATTTGAAGGAAAACAAACACCTATAACAAATGGTAAATGGGATGTTATAGATCTTTATGGAATAAATGATGATGCATCACAAGTTTTTTACAGCTCGTCAGAAAAAGGTGCGATTAATAAAGGCATCTACCGAATAGATTTAACAGGAAAAAATAAAAAATCATTAAGTCCAGAAATAGGAATTAGTGAAGCTGAATTTGCACAAGGGATGAATTACTTTGTTCTAGATTATTCAGATGCTAACACGCCTAATACTTATGAATTAAGAAGTAAAGAAGGGAAAACAATCGCCATCCTTGAGGAAAATAAACAATTAAAGGATAATTTAAAAAATCATGTTCTTACAAAAAAAGAATTCTATCAAGTGGATCATGATGGAATAAAAAATAATGCTTGGATAATGAAACCAACAAATTTTGATCCTTCAAAAAAATATCCTGTTTTTATGCACGTTTATGGAGGGCCAGGTCACAATACGGTTTCTAATGGTTGGGGTGGAAATGATTATATGTTCCATCAATTTTTAACCCAACAAGGATATATAGTTGTAAGTGTTGATCCTAGAGGAACTTTATATAATGGTGTTAATCATAAAAAAGCGACGTATTTACAAATGGGTAAATTAGAACTTGAAGATTTTATTGCCACAGTTAAAGATTTAAAAACCAGAGCATATATTGATACCACACGCATTGGAATTCAGGGTTGGAGTTATGGTGGTTTTATGAGTTCATTGGCAATATCTAAAGGATTCAATCATTTCAAAATGGGAATTGCTGTTGCACCTGTAACTAATTGGAGGTATTATGACAATATATATACTGAAAGATATATGCGTACTCCAGAAGAGAATCCACTTGGGTATGATGATAATTCTCCGATCAAATACGTTAAAAACATTAAAGGAAAATACCTTTTAATACACGGTACTGCAGATGATAATGTACATTTTCAAAATGCAATGGAATTAACAAATGCTTTTATTAACTCCAACATTCAATTTGATCAATTTAGTTACCCAAACAAAAACCACGGTATTTATGGTGGTAATACAAGAAATCATCTATATCAAATGATGTATAATTATATTATAAAGAATTTATAAAAGAATAAATCAACTGATTTTCAAGCACAAATTATTTTACAAAAAAGTTACTTAAAAATAGTAGACTAATACATTTTTGTTTATTAATTTAGGGCTGTTATTAAAAGAATGACTTACATGAGCGAAATTGCTAAAATTGAATTAGGAGGGAAATTATTTGAATTCCCTGTAATTACTGGAACAGAAAACGAAAAAGCGATTGACATTAGTAACTTACGTCAAGATACTGGTTATATCACTTTAGATACTGGTTATAAAAACACAGGTGCCACTACAAGTGCTATAACATTTTTAGATGGTGAAGAAGGTATCTTAAAATACAGAGGATATGGAATCGAAGAATTAGCTGAAAAAGCCACTTTCATTGAAGTTGCTTATCTTTTAATTTATGGTAACTTACCGACTCAAGACCAACTGAACCAATTCCGTGATAGTATCACAAAACATACATTGGTTCATGAAGACATGAAACAATTCTTTGAAGCATACCCTGCGAAAGCGCATCCAATGGGTGTTTTAGCTTCTATGGTTTGTTCATTGTCTACTTTCTATCCTGAATCATTAGACCCACACAGAAGTGCAGAAGCTAAAAATTTAACGATACACAGATTAATTGCAAAATTACCTACGTTAGCAGCTTGGGCTTACAAAAATTCTACACGTCATCCATTCATGTATCCTAAAAATGAATTTGACTACTGTAAAAATTTCTTGTATATGATGTTCGCAATGCCAACAGAAGACTTTAATGTTGATCCTGTTGTTGTTGACGCATTAAATAAATTATTGATTTTACATGCTGACCACGAGCAAAACTGTTCTACTTCTACAGTGCGTATCGTTGGTTCTTCTCAAGCAAACTTATACGCTACTATTTCTGCTGGTATTTCTGCTTTATGGGGTCCATTACATGGTGGTGCTAACCAAGAAGTTATTGAGATGTTAGAGAAAATCCATAACGATGGTGGTGATGTAGATAAGTGGGTTGCTAAAGCAAAAGATAAAGATGATTCATTCCGTTTGATGGGATTCGGTCACAGAGTTTACAAAAACTTTGATCCAAGAGCGAAAATCATCAAAAAAGCATGTGATGATATCTTAGAAAAATTAGGCGTAAACGATCCATTGTTATCTATTGCTAAACGTTTAGAGCAAGTTGCTTTAGAAGATGAATATTTCAAAGCTCGTAACTTATATCCAAACGTAGATTTCTATTCGGGCATTATTTACAAAGCGATTGGTATACCTACAGAAATGTTTACAGTGATGTTCGCTTTAGGTCGTCTTCCAGGATGGATTGCACAATGGAAGGAAATGACTGAGAACAAAGAACCGATTGGACGTCCAAGACAAATTTATACAGGAGAAGTTCACAAAACATATGTACCTATAGAAAAAAGATAATTTTTCTTCATAATAAGAAATAGGCGAAACCAAAAAGTTTCGCCTATTTTTTTTACTTTTATTTAACATTTTAAAAATTATGGAAAATATTTTTTCAATAGATGGCGCTCAATTCTTTTTAAATAGACTTAATAATTTAACACCTGAATCCAAAGCAATTTGGGGCAAGATGAATGTTAGTCAGATGCTTGCACATTGTAATATAACCTACGAAATGTGCTATGAGAACAAACATAAAAAGCCATCTGGATTGGTAAAATTTATTTTAAAATTTTTTGTGAAAAAATTTGTGACGAATGAAGTGCCTTATAAAAAAGGAGGTAAAACTGCTCCACAATTTATAATTACAGACCAAAAAGAATTTGAAGTAGAAAAAACGAGATTGAAAAATTATATATTTATAACCCAAGAATTAGGCACTACTCATTTTGAAGGAAAAGAATCACATTCGTTTGGAATTCTTTCAAGTAAAGAGTGGAACAATATGTTTGCAAAACATCTAGACCACCATTTTAATCAATTCGGTGTGTAAATTACAAATACTCTTTTATTTCAAGGGTAATTGAGCTTTATCTAAATCGACTTCGTAGATATTATAATTGCATTGCATTTCATCTAGGGTTACTCCTGCCATCATAGCTCTTTTTAGTTCTGGATAATACTGAAAATGGGTATCATCATTTACAGTATTTACTGAAGATCCTAAATTGATTGGCTTTGACCAAGATGTTCCAAAATTTTGTGAAACATAAATATCATATCCACCCATCCCTTTGTGACCATCAGAACTAAAAAACAGATATTTCCCATCTGGCGTTAAATATGGAGTAGTTTCTCTACCTTTAGTATTTACATTCATAGGAAGGGGAACTGCTTCTCCCCATTTTTTTCCTGTCTTTTTCACTATAAATAAATCCATCGACGATACATCCGCATTTCTATCTGAAACAAAAATCATTGTATTTCCATCTGCAGTTAGTGTTGCAGCTCCATCGTAATATGAAGTATTGATACTTTCATTATTAATTAATTTAGGCTTAGACCAAAAACCATTCTTAATTTCTACTTCACAAATGTCTGAACTTTCAGTAGATTCATCTACTTCAATTGCTGTAGTATTTAAAGTTAATAACGCTTTAGTGGCATCGGAATTTACGAAAGTAAAAGCTTCGAAACCTTCTCCATTTAACTTACCTAATTCGTTAGTAATGCTATCCCAGGTATGATATGTGTCATTCCATGTTGCTCTGTAAATATCCTCAAAATATTGTTCGTCTTCAGGATTTTTTAATCCTCCCGTAGTATTATTTCTTCTTGCTGCAAAGTATAACGTTTTTCCGCCTTGAGTTAAAATTGGTGCGTATTCGTTGAATTCTGAATTAACTTCAATATTTAATAATTTACGAGAAGTTGGTTTAGCTAATTTAAATTCCGATTTAGCATATTTACACTCATCGATTTTCGCAAGTACATTAAGCTCCTCCATTCTTGTTTTTGATAAATCTTCCATAGATTTATTATAAAAATAAAGAGCTGAATCTACCTGAGCATTTTGATGATAACATCTTCCTAAAAGTTCAAAAAACTCTCCAGAAGGTGTTTTATCTAAATTCAACGTTTTACGTGCATAATTTAATGCCATTGTATAATTATTCAAACGATAATAACAGAGAGATAACCAATACTTCACTTTTGCAGATTTCTCGTCTTTTGCCTCAATTGATCTAAATAAATTTAAAGCTTCTTTAATTTTACCTTCTGTATAATAATGCTTTGCTTCCTCTAAAAGAATCAAAGTTGAAGGATTTTCGATCAAACGGTTACTTTTTTCTTCTTGAGAAAAGACACTAATTAAAGAACTAAATAAAAATAAAAACAGGGTAAAACTCCTCATACCAACTACAGATTTAATAAGATTTACGGATCAATATGGATTCAAAAATAACTAAAATTGTTAAGATTTGGATTACAAGCCAAGGTTTTATTTAAACCATCCTGAATTGTTATGTACAATGAACTATTTGTATATTTGAACTTAAATTAAGAGAAAATAAATTTTATGGAATTAAATGTATTGACTGCAATTTCTCCAGTAGATGGTAGATATAGAAATAAAACTGAAGAATTAGCAAAATATTTTTCAGAATTTGGACTTATAAAATACAGAGTACAAGTAGAAGTTGAATATTTAATTGCTCTTGCTGAAACGAATTTAGATCCATTAAAGAATTTTCCAAAATCTTGCTATTCAGATTTAAGAAATATCTATATCAATTTCACTCAAAATGATGCTTTATGGATAAAAAACACTGAAAAAGTAACTAATCACGATGTCAAAGCTGTGGAATATTTCTTAAAAGAAAAAATGAATGAATTAGGACTGAATGATTATTTGGAATTTGTTCATTTTGGCCTTACATCTCAAGATATAAACAACACAAGTATTCCTCTATCTTTAAAAGAAGCTTTACATGATATTCTTATACCTTCTTTTGAAAAATTAATTCAAAAGTTAAATGCATTATCAATAGAGTGGAAAGATGTATCAATGTTAGCAAAAACTCATGGTCAACCTGCATCTCCAACTAGATTAGGTAAAGAAATTCAAGTATTCGAAGAACGATTAAACAAACAATTAGAACAATTAAAAACTGTACCTTATTCAGCAAAATTTGGTGGTGCAACAGGAAATCTTAACGCACATTTTGTTTCTTTTCCTAATTATGATTGGGTTAAATTTTCAAATGAATTTGTCAATAACACTCTTGGTCTAGATAGAAGTCAAACAACTACACAAATTGAACATTATGATAATCTTGCAGCTTTATTTGATAATTTGAAAAGAATTAATAATATCATATTGGATTTAAATAGAGATATGTGGATGTACGTCTCTATGGAATATTTTAAACAAAAATTAAAAGAAGGCGAAATAGGGTCATCGGCTATGCCTCATAAAGTAAACCCTATAGACTTTGAAAATTCGGAAGGAAATATAGGAGTAGCGAATGCTTTATATGAACATCTAGCTTCTAAATTACCAGTTTCTAGACTACAAAGAGATTTAACAGATTCTACGGTTTTAAGAACAATAGGGGTACCTTTAGCTCATACGCTCATATCTATCAAATCTACCATAACTGGATTAGATAAATTATTACTAAACGAAAAAGCATTTGAATCTGATTTAGAAAATAATTGGGCAGTAGTTGCTGAAGCGATTCAAACGATACTTCGAAGAGAAGGATATCCTAAACCATATGAAGCACTAAAAGGTCTAACAAGAAAAAATGAAGCAACCACAAAAAATAGTGTGCATGCATTTATAGAAACACTTCTTATTTCAGATGAGATCAAAAATGAACTAAAAAGAATTACACCTCAAAACTACACTGGAATACAACTAGTTAAATGAAAAATAGCTTTTTAACTTTTTTCTTTATACTCCCTATTTTATGTTTTTCTCAAAAAATTGAATGGGGAGGCTTTAATTCATATAAAGGCACTACAATTGATATAATTCAAAATAATGAAGATTTTTTCACATTAAGAAATAAAAAAACCTTCATTTTTAATTCTACCCATCTATCAAAATTCAATCAATTTAATCAGCTTTATTCTGAAAAATTGAAAAGAAACATTGGAGGTAGATCAGCAAACATCATTGGATTTGAATTGATAGATGATCAACCTTTCGTATTCTTAACAGATGAATATCAATCCAAAAATATTCTTTATTTACAACGATTAAATAATAAAGGATTGGCTGCAGGTCCAGTAGAAGAAATAATGGAATATGAAATGCCTAAATCTTGGTTTAACAAAGGTTTTTATTCATTTCAAATTTCTAAAAATAAAGAATATATATTGTTGACCTACGAAATTGAAACAGACAAGTCAAAATTAAAAACTATTGGATATCAAATTATTGATAAAAAATTAAAAGTAATATCTAAGGGGATCTTGAAATTAGAGCAATTATCTAATGCAATGTATGCCTATGATTTACAACTTTTAAATAATGGTAATCTTTATCTCTTGAAAAAGATTACTCGTGCAAATCAAGAACTAATCTTCAAGAAATACCAACAAATAACTGACATAGAATTACATGAAGTCAAAAACGACACATTAAAATCAATTCCAATAAATAAAGAACATCTTAAGTTTACAGATTTAAAATTTGATGCCAACCTACAGCAATTAAGTATCGTTGGATTATACACACAAGATGAATCTAGTTATAATATAGAGGGAGCTTATTATTTTAATTACGATTATAATAACAATAAAATTATAAATGAAGGAAAAACCATTTTTGATTCTCAATTCATAACCCAGAATTGGAGTGAAAGGGCAAAGAAAAGAGCCCTTGAGAGAGAAGCAAAAGGGAAAGAATCTCCAGCATTATACGACTATTATATAAAAGGAATAATCCCACTTAAAGATTCATCTCTGATATATATTATGGAACAATTTTACGTAAGAACAGTATCTTATACAGATCCTAGGACAGGATATGTTAGTACACGATACATCTACCATTACAATGATATCATCATCGGGAAAGTTAATTCAGATAATAAAATAGCTTGGCTAAAAATGATCCCCAAAAGCCAGGTTTCAGAAAATGATGGAGGATATTATAGCTCTTTTGAATATTTTAACACTGAAAATCAATTGACTCTATTTTTTAATGACGCTGCTACGATGTATGATAAACTTGGATCATACAAACAAAATCCAGATTTTATTATATTTTCTAGACTCAGAAAAATTCTTGCAACAGCTGAGATAAATTTAGAAACAGGTGAATACAACAGAAGAAACACAAAATTTATCACAAAAAGAAGTGAAATAACTATCCCAAAATTGTATTCCAACAACCCAAATAATCAAACTTTTATTCTTTTTCTTAGAAAAGGCTCAAAAGAGAACTTCGGAATCATTAAATATTAATGCATTTACAAACAATAGTTCGTGAACAATTGAACTATTTACTGAATTATAAATAGAGCTCTTGTGATTATTTTTGGGAAAAGTGATTTATGCAAAGTAACTACATTCAATTTCTTGAAAATCAACTTTCCTTTCAGGAATTTAAAATAAGTTCTTTGTTAGAAATCACAAATGCAATAAACTCAAATCAATCGGTAGATACACTTACTAAAATAATTCACTTTGTTCTAAAAGAACAACTCCATTATTCCAAATTTATACTATTATATCATACAAAATCTTGGGAACCTATACTTAAAGTTGGAATAAAAGGAACAATTAAAGAAGAAGAATTATCACAAAATTTATCGCGATTTACCGAAATCACGTTTATCGACTCTTCACCATCGGAAATTATCAGCCAATTCGACTGTGTAGTTCCTGTTAATCATCAAAAAAAAGCGATTGCTTATCTATTACTTCAAGGAGAAAATTTAAAAACTGAAACTACGAGTGAACGACTTTCGAATATGAAGTTTGTTCAAACCCTAATAAACATTGTTATTGTTGCTATTGAAAACCAAAAAATGATTCAGTACAATATCAATCAAGTAAAAATGAAAAAAGAATTAGAAGTAGCTTCAGAACTCCAAAAAATGCTTTTTCCAGCTGACTTACCTTCGAATAGTAATTTTGATATTTCTGCAAAACATACATCAAGACATGAAGTTGGTGGTGATTATTACGACTATATACCACTAAATGAAAATGAAATCATTTTATGTATTGCCGATGTATCTGGGAAAGGAATTAGTGCAGCTTTATTAATGGCAAATTTTCAAGCTACGATTAGAGCGTTATTTCAATATCAAGAATTAGAATTAGACTTTCTCATAGAAGAATTAAATAGAAAAGTAATTAAAAATGCAAAAGGAGAAAAATTCATAACTTTTTTTATTGCTCACTACAACTTAACGACACGAAAATTAACTTATGTCAATGCAGGGCACAACTCCCCTATCCTTTCGAATGGTAAGGAAATAGTTTATTTAGACAAAGGAACAATTGGTTTGGGTATGATGGATGATTTACCATTTTTGAATATTGGGAAACATATAGTAGAACCAAACTCAACATTAGTAATGTATACCGATGGAGTAATTGAATTGGAAAATAGTAAAAATGAATTTTTTGAATTAGAAAGATTAATCAAACTAATTCAACAATATTATCCATTAAATATGGAAGATTTAAATAATTTAATTTTTTCTAAATTAGATGAATGGAGAGGTAGTAAAAGATTTGTTGATGATACTGCCCTTTTTAGTTGTCGATTTTTTTAGATTGTAATTATGTTATTTAACTCTTTAGAATTTCTAATTTTCTTTATAGTACTATTTATATCCTATTGGCATATAATTCCACAAAAAATTAATACTCAAAATCTACTTTTATTTTTTGCTAGTATATTTTTTTATGGCTTTTGGGATATTCGATTTTTGGGAATGCTATTTACGATTATTTCAATAGACTATTATTTTGGAATAAAAATTTCAGAAAATTCAGGAAAAAAAGCATTGTTTTATTTGATTATATGCTTAATAAACAACTTAGGGATTTTATTTTACTTCAAATATGCTAATTTTTTTATACAGGAATACAATTCAATATTTAACAAAGATCAAAATCTATTAAATTTAATTATTCCGATTGGGATTTCTTTTTATACATTTCATGGTATCTCCTATGTAATTGATATTTATAGAAAAAGAATTTCACCAGAAAAAAATTACATTCAATACGCTTTGTTTGTAAGCTATTTTCCGTTATTGGTTGCAGGTCCTATAGAAAGAGCGACACATTTACTACCACAAATAAATTCATTAAAAAAATTCAATTATAATCAAGCAAAAGAAGGTGTCAAATTAATAATCTATGGTTTATTTAAAAAAATTGTGATAGCTGACACTATTGCAACGTTTGTTAATCCTACATTTGAAAATTATCATAATTATACTGCGTATTCTCTTATCCTAGCAGCAATTGGATTTAGTATTCAGATTTATTGTGATTTTAGTGGTTATTCAGATATAGCCATTGGATGTTCTAAATTATTAGGAATAGAATTACTCAGTAACTTCAGATTTCCATATTTTTCTGAGAGCATAAAAGAATTTTGGAGAAGATGGCATATATCACTTACAAGTTGGTTTAAAGATTATGTATATATACCATTGGGAGGAAATAAATTAAATTCATTTTTAAGACTTAGAAATATTTTTATTGTTTTTATGATAAGTGCTTTATGGCATGGTGGAAAAATAACATTTCTTATTTGGGGATTTATACATTTTATAATGTACTTTATTGAAGATGTATTTATTTACAAAATAAAAATTCAACAATTCACTAAAATACAAAAGGTTATAAAAAAAATATTTATATTTAGTATTGTTACAATTGCATGGATTTTTTTCAGGTCTGATAATTATGAATCTTCAATTGGATTTATAAAACAGGTACTACTTAATTGTTATGAGAACCCTAAAAATTTTTTAGAATTTTCTCCAAATCAAATGATACTTTATTATTCTCTATTTTTCATTCTTGTAGATTGGGTTTTCAGAAAAAACGAAAGAGATTTGGATAATGTTAAATTTAAATACCTTGGAATTCTATTTGTGAATTTAATTTTCTTTCATCTACTTTCTCAAAGTGAAGAGAGTTTTATTTATTTTCAATTTTAATGTTACGTTTCTACAAGAAAATATTTATTGGTTTTATAATTAGCATTATTCCAGTATTATTGATCGTAATCAGGTACTTAATCATAGACCCATATAATGACTTACCAATACATTACCAAAAAGACATAACATATATATTTCAATCATTAGGTGATCAAACCACAAAAAAAATTCTTTCATCCCAGAAAAAAATAAATTGTTTCATATTCGGAAGTTCAAAGTCGCTTTCTTTTAAAGCAATCGATTGTAAAAAAAAACTTTTTAAGAACAATAAAACATTACACCCCTACCATTATGCAAATTGGGGAGAATCAATTGGTGGAATTTATAAAAAATTACTTTTTTTAAATTCTGAAAATCTTCAACTAAAGTATATATTCATTTTATTGGATGGAAATTTGAGTTTTAGAGGCAATGGAAATGCACATGATTTTGATCACTATATGATTTCGGGTATTTCACCAATTAGCTATTATTACAAACATTTTTCTGAATTCATTAATCCGACATCCTATTATTTTAATGAAAACATAAGAATTTTACTAAATCAAAAAAATGATGCATCTTATTATTTTAGGTGTCATTTTGATACAAAATTCAATGATTTGTACTACAATAAAAAATTAATCAAAAACAAAAACCAAAAAAAACAATTGAGTAAAATTAAAAATATACTCGTAAAAGAACTTCTAAGAAACCGAGGGAAATCCAATTATTTTAAAAGACAAATTTCAACGAATGAAAAAAATATTTTAAAAAAAATTAAAATGCTTCTTACAAAATCTAATACTAAATACATTTTTATTTTGACTCCTATTAAAAATCGTTTTAAACTAAATAATTATGATTATGAATATCTTGAAAAATTATTTCCCAATAAAATAATAGATGCGAGCGGAAATAATCTTTTAACAGAAAAAAATCTATTATTTATTGACAACATTCATTACTTTTCGATAATTAATGAAAAAATCATGGATAGTGTAAAAACAAAAATGAAAAATGAAAAAGTTCTATAAAAAAATTTCTTTTTATACATTCATCTGCATATCTCCATTCATTCTTGTTTTATCTAGATACATTTATCTTGATGTATATTGTGATTTTAAGATTGATAAAAATTATTCAGTGAAGTTTTGGTTTAATAGCCTTGGAGATTTTTCAACAAAAAAACTAATACGAAATAAAGATCTAACTCGAAATACATTCATTTTTGGAAGTTCCAGAAGTACCCATCTATATGGTTGTTACATTCAAAAACAACTATTCAATAAAAATATTTCAATCAAACCCTATTTTTTTGGTAATTATGGAGAAACGATAGGTGGTATTGAAAAAAAAATAAACCTTTTAGATAGTCTCGAATATAAAATTAAAAACATCATAATGGTTATAGATCCAGACATGGCCTTTGAATTAAATGGTGATGTTCAGAAATACGATTATTATTCTTTTTTAAATCGATCTAAATTTGAAAATTACATTTATCATTTTAACGCTTTTTTTTCAAATGAACATAAAGACCTTACAGAAAAAATCAAAATTATGTTAGGATTACCAATACCAGACTCGCTTGTTTATACCTATAAAAGTGATCCTATTACTAATGATCAAGGTCACCAATGCAATAATTTCAAACCATATTCTGATTCAAACAATATTTTAAAGAAATTTAATTCTAAGAAACATATAAATAAGATTATGAATTCAATGGATTATAAAATAAAACTACAAGAAAAAGATAAGATCTCTATCAAAGAAGTTCAATTTTTACAGTCAATTTCAAGAATTATTAAAAAACACAAATCCAATTATGTAATGATCATCTCACCACTTTTAAGTAAAGAACAACTATCAATAAAAGATCTTGAGATTTTATATAAACTATTTGGAAAACAACATATTTTAAATTTAGCGGGAGCAAATAAAATCACTAAAAATCCAGCTAATTTCAAAGATTCAAAACATTTTAACAACATAATAAGTAAACTAATAATTGACTCTATTCAAAAATTGAATATCCTTACATCATCTCATTAGATACATTTTACCAAAACCATTTTTGAAATAGGAATCCACTTGAGAATTCATATGTTTTACATCATCACCATTATCCTTGACAATTACTTTGTATAGATATACACCATTTGCTAACAAATCTCCATATTCATCTCTTCCATCCCAAGCATAAGATGTTATTTTGTTAGTTCCAATTTCTAAATCCCCTAGTTCAGCGGAAGTAATTTCTTTCACGACTTTCCCTGTCATAGTTAAAATTTGAATTTTTACATCTTTTGGAGATTCAATACCAGTTAGAGAATATACGAAATGTGTTTTAGTAGAAAAAGGATTTGGATAATTCAAAAATGAAGTAATGGAAGGAACTCTATCTACTTTAAAATTTATAATATATGCATTTTTACCTGAAAGATTTCCGCTTCTGTCAGCTGCTTGTACTTTTAATTGATAAATACCATCTTCTTTAAATTCAGTATCATAAATAATTTTAAATTTTTTATTTGTGGAATTTGCTGGATAAAACTCCATGATTTTAAGTCCAGATTTATTTATAAATGGAATTCGTTCTTGTACTCCTGATGGTTTAGTCAAATAAACCCAAAATGAGCTGGTGTCTTTCTCACTATCCATAACATCAAATTTATTTTCATCTTTTAAGGCTATCTGAATTTTAGATTTAGCAGGAATCAAATCTTCATTCATTATATGTTTATCATTAAACGTCACATCCAGAATAGGATTTGTATTGTCAGCTGAAACATAATAATTCTTTTGAATTATATTGTTAAAAAAATATTGTTCAGGCTGATCCTGCTCAAATTCATTTTTAAAAGGATTTACTTCCATAACAAATGTATTTTCTCCTGAGAAACCTTTGGTGGAAAAAGTGATGGTATCTCTTAAAATTTGATTTACTCGAAGGGAATCTTGTTTTGGATAAGGGATTTCAATTATATTACCATTTTTATTAATTATCTTATATTTAACTAATAATGAATCCATTCTATTTAATGAAATATTTTTTATATCCGTCGAAAATAAAATTGATTCCCCTTCGATGACAGTATCATTTTTAAGTGACCAAAAAGAATGTGAATTTGGAGAAACTGCAGATTCTGGTATTTCATCATAAAGAACACGCCAAGCTACTAAATCTGAAGGTGTATTGTTTTTTGAATCAACATAAAGGTTATTTAATCTAATGAATCGAGTGTCCTTATGAATTAAATTTTTAAGATTTAAGATCGAATCATTAAAAGAACTAAATTTTGTATATACATTAAGCTTATTAAATTTCGAATCAAATTGCTCAAGACTCAAACTAACTGAATCAGATGTGTTTAATTCTTTGCTTTTTAATTTAAGATATACTTTTTCCCAATTGTCAGAACTTCCAATATATGGAGAAGTTTCATCTCCCTTTTTATCAAAGGAATACAAATTTGTTTGAAGAAAAAGTTTTTCATAATCCTTGGCTATAATCTCTTTTACAGATTTTTTAGTCCCTTTTTTACAGAAAAATATAAAAGCATTATTTTTTCTACCGGTGTAGATACTATCTGACCCCAAGTTTTTAAAAGTATTATAAATGGTAGGACTCAAAGAACTCCAATTATTATATTCAGCAGTTCCTATAGTATATACAATAATATAATGACCATCTGGTATATGCTGATTTATCATTTTCTCAAAATTCTGTAGAGATTGTTGTTCATTTTGTCTAAAAACAAAATACGCTTGAGATCGAGGAATACAACCGCCTACATCATTAAAGTTCCCAAAACTATTTTGAACATTTTCATTTTTATAGTGCGTTTTCCAAGGCTTTAAAGTAACGGGATCAATCACTACCACATGTAATGAAGGCGTAAGATAACATGCACCATAATCTTGGATTTCTTTATTCAACCTAAACATTGTTTCTTGATATTGAGAAATTGCTGAAGGTCTATCATAAACAGTTACATCCAATTGTTTAAATAAGGTATCAAAAGTCCGCTGTCCGACTATAGTGTCAAAATATAATTTATTAAATGAATTAGATACAAACTGCATTTTATTACTCTGTCCCCAACCTGTTTTATTTTTTATGTATTCAAATGAAAACACTTCCCATTTATAAGGAAAACTATCAATACTTACCCTCCAAAAATATACTGTACTATCAGTACATTTTAAAACTTCTGGAGTATTGTTTGATTTAGATTTCCATTCGTTTATACCCACTTCAAAAAGGCCCCCTTTATCTTCTTTAATACAATATTTAGAAATATTCGATTCGAATTTGTTTGTTGTATCAATTTCAAAACGATATTTTTTCTTTAGGGACAAAGCATTTGTTGTTGAAGCTTTTAAAACAATACTATCGTTCGGTACTATTGCAAAATTGTATGGATAAACTGGACATATTCCGTCTAATATTATATTGAAATTAACAGAAAGTTGATTATTCTGAATTTCATCAGATTGCTCCTTAACAAGCGATGGTAGATCTACATTTATTCCAAATCGATTTTGACCTATACTTATATTAGATTGGATGGGGAATTTAAATTTAATCGTATCCAAATACTTTAATCCAGCTATATATTTTCTGTAAGTGGAATCAGTATTATATTTTGGAAATTTTCTATTTACTTCTATTTGAAAAGTATCGGTTGTAACTTTTCCAAGGTTCTTGATTACCAGGTTTAGAGTTAATGAATCCGATGAAAAATCTATTTTTTTTGGTAAAAAACTGACGGATTGTTCCGAAATCTCAAGTTCAGGATATTTATGAGAATTAATTTTTAGCATTGGATCTCCATTTAAGGACATACTAAAACAAGTAGATTCATCTAATTCGTTAGTCGCTTTACTATAAATATCATTGATAGCAAATTTAATATGTTCCCCTAACGAACCTCCATAATTCTCAAATGAAAATTGCTTGTATATAGCTGAAGAATATTTATTCAAATAAAAATCATACCCCAATGAAGAAGGTGACAAAAAAGCAATTCCTCCGGCATTAGGAACACTTAAAAGCCTATGACTAAAAGATTCTTGTAATGAATAAACATCTCCTGAATTACAACCATTTCCAATAACAAATGGATATTTACCTTTATTATTCCAATTTTCCGGTGAATCAATACCTACATCAAAACTAGCAGCATTAGAATGACCAAAAAAATTCATCACACTTACCCCATCTTCAATTCGTTTAGATACTTTTTTTAGCAAAACAGGATCGATTGGAATACTAGTTTGTTTTTTAATTGTTGTGACATTAGCTCCAAAATATTTTTCTTCAACCATCGATTCCATCGATGCTAAATAACCTTGATAAGTCACTTGTTGATATGAAGTTGACCCACCAGCAAAATGTAATATGTGTTTTTGCCAATCTTTGTTATCAGAAGTATAAACAACATTTTGATCTTGTTGCTTTTCAAATTCTTTGACTTTATTCAAATAAGCATCTAATTCTTCGTTATTTAAAACAGTTATTCTACCTGTTCCAATCAAAGGAACCATTGAACCATTAAAATTTGCAGTATATGCTATATCGCTTGCCGGAGATCCAAAAACTGGTATTAAATTTTGAGCATACACAGAACTATTGTATTTCATACTGCTATTTGAAATACCTTTTCCTACTAAAAATAGACTTTTAGGTTTATGTAAGCTTTGATCATACATTTGTTTTGCGAATCTTCTAATACCCATAAAATGTTTAGGAATACCTCCACCATATTGTAGGTATAATTCATCCACAGAAGCAAATACCACATTATTGGTTCCTCCTTCAACGGAAGCTCTGTAAGATGCATATCGAACTGCTGCTTGCTGAAGAGTATAAGGATAAACCATTAACACAGCGTCTTCACTACTTATCTTAGAATAATTCGTAAAATAACCGGTTATATTAACAGGAACTACAACATTGATTTTATTAACTTTAGTTAAATCTCCGATTAAAAATTGCTGTTCATTTGTCGAAAAATTATTTTGCACAACAAATTCTAAATTAGTTCCATTTTTTGCTGGAGCAATATATTTTAATTGATCACCAATTACAAACGCAAAAGGCCTTTGAATTGTATGGTTTTTAATACTTAACCTAATTCTTGAATTATATTTATTATTTTGAATCAAATAGTTACCAAAATTTGAACCGTTCAAGGAAGTTACGTAAGGAATATACTGATCTAAATATCCCAATCCTTGAAAATCGGTTAGCGCACCTTGATCATTGATTATTGAGTAATTAAAAATACCATTATTCAATAATTTTTGTGGATTAAGAACTATCTTACTGTTAATCAATTGAAATCCAGAAAAAATAGTGTCAATTAATACATCGTTTGATTTTTTAAGCGAAATTTTAAAATGATGATTTCCTTTTCCGGTAAAAGAAGCATTCGAATGTGATGTGTTTTTAAAATTAAAGATAGCATTTGGAGCATCAGAACCAACATATAACAAATCATTATTAACCAACCCCATATCGAAAGATTGATTATTTTGAACACCATCAACATTAAAAGTCCAGCCTTCTCCTGGCTTGTACAGAGAACTCATTTCTCCATTTTTTCCATTTGATTCAAAATAATAACTTGAATTTGAACCACTCGATTTTTGGATCCAATAGTTGGCTGGTGTAATGTTTGAATAATTTGTAATTGTATCAAATTGAAATCTTTTATTAAGATTTTTATTGTTCCAAGTAAAAAAATAAGTTAGTGTATCATTTATCAAACTTACTGCAGGATTTCCAATGTCTTCCGATTTATCATAAAGAAGAGAATCTATCCACCCATCATTTCTTGTTGCGTAAAATAAAATATAATCTCCTGAATCTAACTCATTATCACCTCCATCGTGAAGGAAAACTGGTATTTCTCTTTCTTTGGCAAAAAGTTGTATATTTTCGGTTTTAAATTGAGAAACATCAACTCCACTATTTCTCAAAGAAGAATAGTCTAATTTATAAAACCCCGAATTAATTATTTTAAATGTATAATATTTCTGACTATAGTCAATCCATTCATTACCATATTTTTGAGCTTTAATTAAAATGCTACAAAAAGATACAAATAGAATTAAAAATATTTTTTTATACATTAATTAATTATTTGTAAATGAATTAAATGAAACTCTTAATGAAAAAATATGTGAATACATAGCTGTAGACATATCTCCAATATCAGTAAAAGCATAATCCAATCGAATACCTTGAAATAATACACCCAATCCTACACTCGGTTGAAAAGTCATTTTTTTAGTGTTTGAATCATCTAATACATATTGAAAATTTTGAATACCACTTCGAACAAAAACTAGGTTTTTAAACCCAAATTCTAATCCAACATTTGGATTCATACTGAACGGTTTACCCGAAAACAATACATTTCGTTTTCCATCTGTTGTGACATCCAAATCAAGCTCTCCAGATAAATAATTCCCTTTACTCCCAAGTGGTTGTTTGTATTGACCGCCGATTAAAACACGTGGTAAAGTTAACTCTAATCCATTAGAAGGTATAACATTGCCTGTTGATGTAAAAACATCTTTTGTTTCCTGATCTAATGAAAAAGACCATGCGTTAAAAGTCGATGTTACATCGCGCATCAAAATTCCACATTTTAATCTATCTGACAAATTATATAACGCCGAAAAATCTAAACCAAATCCCCAAGCCTTTGCCATGTCACCAATTTTTCGATGAATTATTTTAGCAGTTCCACCAATTGCTAATCCTTTAATAGATAGTTTTTTAGCATAAGAAAAATTAAAGGCATAATCCGCTGCTGAAAAAAGAGTAATTCTATCAAAATCAATATTCCCTTCTTTATCAATTAACTGTGTTGTATTAGGTATATTGTCAACACCAAAACGTATGAAAGAAAGACCAAGTGCAGTTTTATCGTTTACTTTGGATGAGAAACCAATAAAGTCATATTTCGTTAGGCCAGCAAAATAATCAGAATGCATTCCAGAAAGATCAAACTTAGTCTTATTAGATGTCAATGCCGCAGGATTCCAATACAATGCTGTTGAACCATCTACCCCAGCTACAATTGCATTTCCTCGAGCTAGCGCATCAGCACCTACCCCAATTTGTAAAAATTCATTAGAATATTTTGGGGCTATTCCTTTTTCTTGAGTTCGACCAAAAATTGCGCCGAAAACTAAAATCAATAGAAGAAAGTGCTTAATTTTTAGTTTAGATATCATTAGATTGATAAAAATTTATGTTCTTTGCATCTCCAATTCAAAAAGAGTAAAAATAAACATTTTAATCTTTTTGTTCTAATTTAAGACGTATGAAGAGCACATTGTCGATGTTTAATATCCCAAATTTGTTCACTGCTACCAATTTTATGTGTGGTATAACAGCAATTATATTATCGGTTTCGGGAAGAATTGACTTGGCTCCTTTTGCTATCTATTTAGGTGCAATTTTAGATTTTTTTGATGGATTTTTAGCACGAAAACTGAACCAACAAGGAGAACTTGGAAAGCAAATGGATTCTCTTGCTGATGTGGTTACATTTGGTGTGGCTCCTGGTGTGATGATGATGGTATTACTTTCTTATTTATCCTTAAATAATGTAAGATTTGAAAGCGACCTAAAACTAGATGCTATTCTAGCTTTGAGCTTTGAAACATGGCTAGATAGTTTATTAAATATGCATCCACGTTCTTTCATTCCTTTTATTGGATTAATTATTCCCTTCTTTTCCATTTTTAGATTAGCAAAATTCAATATTGATACTCGTCAATCGGATTCATTTATTGGTTTAAACACACCTGCGAACACTATCTTTTTTACATCGTTTCCACTTCTGTTATTCATTTATAAAGAAGATTTTTTCACTGGAAACACATTCATAAATAGCATTATATCACAAACAACACTCATTCCATTAATCATTTTAATGTCAGTACTTTTAGTTTCAGAAATCCCCTTCTTTTCATTTAAATTCAAACATTTTAAATGGAAAAAAAACGAACTTCGATATTTATTTTTAATAACTTGTGGAATATTAATTCCTACTATATTGGTGTGGTCAATTCCAATTATTATACTTTTGTATATTATTTTATCTATTGTAGAAAATTTATTTATTAAAAAAGCAAGCATATGAAATTCAAAGCTGAAATCGATGTAATGCCACTTGACGCATTATTAGACCCTCAAGGAAAAGCAGTTACAAACAGTATGAAAAATATTGGACTACCAGAAATTGATGGAGTTCGTATTGGAAAACACGTTCGTTTGTTTGTAGAAGCAGGTACAAAAGAAGAAGCAACTGAAAAAGTAGATGCTGCTTGCAAAAAATTACTTTCTAATCAAATTATGGAAAGCTACACGTTTGAATTAGTTGAAGCTTAATTCTAAAAATAATATGAGTAAGGGTGTCCGTTTTCGAGACACCCTTTTTATTTTTGTTATCATACTAGTTTATTTAAAAAATGAGAACTTTCGGCAATATTATAGGCAATCAAGAAAAAGTAAATTCAAATAGTACTTATTTTAATACATCAAACCCTAAAGACAATAAACCCATCGATAATCGTTTCTACGAAGCTACACTAGATGACCTAAACTTGGCAACTCAACTTGCACAAAAAGCATTATATCCTTACTCAAAAAGTAAAAAGAAAAGTGCCTTTTTAGAGTTAATAGCAAATAAATTAGAAATAAATAGAGATCTACTAATTAGTTCCTATTGCCTTGAATCTGGCCTGCCTGAAAATCGAGCACATTCAGAATTAAATAGAACTATTTATCAATTAATATCATTTAGCGAATTAATTAAACAGGAAAATTGGGAAATTACCCATTCTTCTCCAGCAGATGAACTTCGTTCACCAACTAGAAAACCTGAACTGATAAAAAAAAGACTGCCAATCGGTGTTGTCGCTGTTTTTGGCGCAAGTAATTTTCCTTTTGCTTATTCTACAGTTGGCGGAGATACGGCAGCTGCTTTTGCAGCAGGTTGTCCTGTGATTGTGAAATGTCATCCTTTTCACGCACAAACAAGTGCTGAAGTAGCAAAATTAGTCGTAGAAGCAGTGAAAGAATTAGAACTTCCTGCAGGAACATTCAGTCACTTATTAGCCGAAAACTATAATATTGGTGAAGAATTAGTCAAACACCCATCAATTTCAGCTGTAGGTTTTACTGGTAGTATTAAAGGTGGTTTAGCGCTACAACAACTTGCTCAAAATAGAAATGTTCCCATCCCTGTATTCGCTGAAATGGGAAGTCAAAACCCGGTATTTATTTTTGAAGATGCTTTTCAATCAGAAACCGTTGAAAATTTAGCACATAAGCTAATCAATTCCATAACGGGTAGTTCAGGACAGTTTTGCACACAGCCCGGCGTGTTGTTTATTCCGAAAAACGAAAATGGAGACTTATTGATC
>CANHVK010000032.1 GCA_947464135.1 Flavobacteriia bacterium
AATCACTTAATTCATCTTGCACACATTGAATCTGAAAAAAATAATCTAAATTGGAAATACTTACTCCCACTTTTAAAAGAAACTTTAAATAAAAATCTATTATCAAATCCATTCGATAATCAAACTGGTCCAGCTAGAAGAAATGATCAATTTACGATTGATAAACATTTGAATATGTTGGATGGATATTCAAAAGAAATATACAAAGTTATTACAGAAAGTATAAAATCAACTTACTATGATTAGTTACAAAGAAAAATTATCAAAAATTTCTACATTAATTTTTGATATAGATGGCGTTTTGACCAATGGAGTAGTATTTGTGTTAAAAGATGAATTTGTAAGAGCAATTAGTACAAAAGATGCCTATGCATTACAATATGCAAATAGAGTTGGATTTAATGTATTAATTATAACTGGTGGTGATTCAGAGCATCTCAAAAAAGCACTTGAAGGGATAGGTGTTCACGAAGTTTTCCTTCGCTCTTCGAATAAAATTGAAGTTTACGAACATTGTAAAGAAAAATATAACTTCACAGATGACCAAGCACTATATATGGGAGATGATATACCAGATTATCCAGTGATGGAAAAAGTAGGTGTTGCTACGTGTCCACAAGATGCAGCCATTGAAATTAAACATATTTGCGACTATCAATCACCATTCAAAGGAGGATTAGGTTGTGTTCGCGATGTAATTGAACAAACTTTACGTTCTCAAAATAAATGGTTTAAAGAAAATGCCTTTCATTGGTAAAAAATATTAAATTAACAGAAAACCTAAATTTTACTGTTATTTTTTCCACCAATTTTTTTGAAAGTCATTCATAAAAAGAAGGTAACTTTTATGGATGTTATTTGACCAATCTACCCAGTTAGTTATTGAATATGGTAATATACTTCTATAATACAACATGAATAAAACTTGTTGAACTGAAAGTTTATTATCTAATGCTAATGTTTTGATTAGTTCATTTACTTCATCGAAGGATGTTTTTCTAAGAACATCAGAATCAATAAATTTAGGAATATCTTCTGATTTTATTTCTAAAATTGAAATTGGAATATCTTGATGTATATCAATCAATGAAACAGGTTCTTTTTCTAGAAAAGATTCATGATTTATATCAGGTTGTTCTAAAACAACCTTCTGTTCAGCAGCTAAAAATTTAGTCAAATCATTTAAAGTGTTTCCTTTTTTAGCCATAACTAATAATTGTTTAAAGCAAATTTACGATTTCTTTTGTAATTCCTAAATATTCTTTTTCGGGCATTATAGTACTGAATTGAGAGTACATATTCTTAGCAGGAACAAAATTCTTCAATAATACAGCATCTAATTCAAGTAATGATGCATTTATAGTTTTAGATTTTGTTGAACCATGAATTCGATTAGGAAGAACAGCTATTTTCATTTTTTTATTTAAATCTCTGGCAGGTTTTAAATCTTCTACTGTTTGATATGTAACTAATAAATCATTCTGAGATAAACTTGTTGGCACAATTACCAAATCTGAATTCATACAAATTGTTTTTATATAAACATCTGTTGTTTTCCCTGCGGTATCTAAAATAACATAATCAACATCTGATTTTAAATATTGATTTATATCAGATGCAACGATTTGGTCCTCTGATGCAATTAGCTGAAACATATTTTTATCGTTTGCACCAGTCTTAAAAAGTTCCATTTTACGCAACGTATTAAGGGTATAGTTGGTATCGGTTTCAACTAAAATGACTTTATACCCTAAACTATGAAGCATAGATGCTAAATTAATAGCATTGGTTGTTTTTCCTGTACCTCCTTTTCTACTTATAAATGAGATTATTTTTGGCATTTTCCTGAAATTAATATGCTAAAAATATTAACTATATTTATCCAAAATGGATGATTTAAAAATATATTTGAACATCATTATATTAATTACTTTAATCTTGAAATAAATGAAATTCTTTTTATTTATTTTATTTATATTTTTTAACACATACTGCTCATTTGGACAATTTACTACTTGCTCAAAATCAGCTAATCAATTAAGAAATTTAAAATCTGCTGGTCTTAGTAATAATTCATTAATAAGAATGGAGAAATATGATATCTCATATTTATTAATGAATTTAAATGTATCTAATACTTCGACTTATATTCGTGGTTTTGTAACACAAAAAGGATTTTTCAAAACAGAAATAGATAGTGTTTTATTAGAATTACATCCTGAATATACGATTGATTCTATTATACTCAACAAAGAAAAAACGAAATATAGTAGAGAAAACCAATTATTAAAAATTCCTAATAAATCCAAAAACTTCGAAGTTTCGATATATTATCATGGATCTATAAAAAAATCTCAACTCTTTTTTATGGGAGGTTCTGGAATAATAAATAAAATGGAAGAAAACCTACAAAAAAAAGTAACTTATACTTTAAGTGAGCCCTTCTCTGCGTCTGAATGGTGGCCAAGCAAACAATCACTAAATGATAAAATTGATAGCGCGGACCTTTATTTTACAACGTTATATCCTAATCTTGTTGGTTCTAATGGAACATTAATTGAGAAGAAAAAACTAACAGATAGTTTAGTTCAATTCCATTGGAAGACAAACTACCCTTCTACATATTATTTGTTTTCTTTTTCCGTTGCACCCTACCTTGATTTTTCCTTTAAAACATTTATTAAAGAAGTCAATGATTCATTATTAATCCAAAATTATATCTATAATGATTCTAACTTTTTAAAAAAAAATATAACTAATATAAAATTAACAGGTGATTATCTTAAATTATATTCAAAAAAATATGGTGTATATCCATTTATGAATGAAAAATATGGACACTGTTTAAGTACAATTAATGGAGGAATGGAACACCAAACAATGACAACAATTTTAAATTTTGATCCATACTTAGTTGCACATGAGCTTGCACATCAATGGTGGGGTAATCATGTAACATGTGGGTCATTTCAGGATATTTGGTTAAATGAAGGTTTTGCAACTTATTCTGAGTATATTATGTATGAAAATATTTTTCCGAATAAGAAGAACATCGTACTTAATTCTTTTCATGAAAGGGCTAAAACTCAAAAAACAGGTAGTGTTTGGGTTTTAGACACATTGAGTGAAAGTAGAATCTTTTCACGTGAATTATCTTACGACAAAGGTGCCTCTATTATTCATACTTTGAGATACATAATCAATAATGATAGTTTATTCTTTGAAGGATTAAAATTTTTCCAAAATAAATACGCCCATTCATTCGCTAGGGCAATTGACTTTAAAAATACAATTGAAACAAAATGTAATGTAAACTTAAATGATTATTTCAATCAATGGTATTTCGGAGAAGGATACCCTATTTATTCAGTCAAAACGGTAATCGATGATTCAACAAGAATTCATGTTAATCAAGTAACAACATCATCAAAAACTAGTCTTTTTACAACACCCTTAGAATTATTGTTATCAAGAAAAAATATGACCGATACAATTCTAAAATTTTCTATTACACAAAATAATATGGTATTCACCTTTCCAAACGTATTGAATATAAATTATGTAAAATCAGTTGATCCAAATAATTATATTATAAATGATGTAAGTTCGTTTTTAAATATGGAAGATACAATGCAAGTATATATTAAAGTTTATCCAAATCCTGCAAATAAAGAAATTTCGATTGTTACTAAAGAAACTAATTCATATATAGTCAATCTTTACGATTTAAACGGGAATATTCTAAAAAAAGAAAACCATAATTCTTTTTCAAAAATCTCATTGACAGATTTTAAACCTGGAATATATTTGATCGAAATACTATCTGATAATAAAAAATATACTACTAAAATTATAGTAGAATAAAAAGTGAGTATTACATCCCTGGAAAACCTTTACCCATTCCCATCCCCTTCAACTTACTCATCATACCCATCATATTTTTGGGATTACTCATCATTTTCATCATTTTTCTGGTATCTTCAAACTGCTTCAATAATTTGTTTACTTCCTGTATATTAAGTCCACAACCTTTTGCTATTCTAGTTTTTCTCTGTCCATTAATAATCCCAGGATTTGATCTTTCTTTCGGAGTCATTGAAAGAATAATAGCTTCAATATGTTTGAAAGCATCATCTTCTATTTCGACATCCTTCATCGCTTTGCCCATACCAGGTACCATACCTAATAAATCTTTCACATTCCCCATTTTTTTGATTTGCTGTAATTGACCTAAAAAGTCATTCAAATCAAATTGATCTTTTTGTATTTTCTTTTGAAGTTTTCTGGCTTCTTCTTCACTAAATTGTTCTTGTGCACGTTCAACTAATGAAATAACATCCCCCATACCTAAAATACGGTCAGCCATTCGGCTTGGATAGAAAACATCAATAGCATCCATCTTTTCCCCTGTACCTACAAATTTTATAGGCTTGTCAACAATTGCTTTTATAGACAAAGCAGCACCACCTCTTGTATCCCCATCTAACTTTGTAAGAACAACGCCATCAAAATTTATTTTATCATTGAAAGCTTTTGCAGTATTTACTGCATCTTGCCCAGTCATTGAATCAACAACAAACAATGTCTCAGTTGGATTTAGAGCAATTTTCACCTGCTCAATCTCATTCATCATTTGCTCATCAACTGCTAAACGGCCTGCAGTATCGACTATAACAACATTAAAACTATTACTTTTTGCAAAAGCAATTGCATCGGTAGCAATTTTTACTGGGTTTTTCTCTTCTTTATTTGAGAACACTTCTATCCCTAATTGTTCACCAAGGACATGTAATTGATCAATCGCAGCTGGTCGATAAACGTCACAAGCAACTAACAAAGGTTTTTTACCTTTTTTAGTTTTTAAATAATTTGCTAATTTACCTGAAAATGTAGTTTTACCTGACCCTTGTAAGCCAGACATTAATATAATACCTGGATTTCCTTGAAAGTTAATCTCTTGCTCATTCCCTCCCATTAAATCAATTAACTCTTCATGGCAAATTTTAACCATTAATTGACCTGGAGAAATAGCATTCAATACATCTCTACCTAATGCTTTATCTTTAACACGACCTGTAAAATCTTTTGCTGTTTTGAAATTAACATCGGCATCTAATAAAGCACGACGAACTTCTTTAAGAGTTTCAGCAACGTTGATTTCAGTAATTTGACCTTGACCTTTTAATACCTTAAAGGCTCTTTCAAACTTATCGGTTAAATTTTCAAACATAGCATTATAAATTTAGTGTGCAAAGATAAGGATAATAAGACTTTTTAAATATTTTTTAATCGACTATTTTTAATCCCATAAATAAAATAGATTACAAGTCCAACAAGCATCCAAATTCCAAAACCTATCCAATTAGATAACCTTAACTCAGTCATCATGTAAAAGCAACTCAATAAACCTAATAAAGGAATGGCTGATAATCGATATAAAAAAGATAAAATAAGGAATACAAATAAAGAAACAGAAAATACCCATAGCGACGACGGAACATTTATCCAACTATACTCAAAATGAAAAAAATATAACAAAACTATTACAAGGATTATCATTACCCATTTTGCGTTTATAAAAGGAGTTAACACAGGTTTGATTGGATTTTTTTTACGACCTTGTAAGACTAATACTCCACCACAAACTAAAACAAAAGCAAATAATGTACCAATACTGCATAAATCTGTGACCATTGTTAAGTTCATAAACAATGCCGGAATACCAACAATAAATCCTGTTACTATAGTTGCAAAAGAAGGTGTTTTATATCTAGGATGAACTTTAGAAAAGGAAGATGGTAAAAGTCCATCTCTGCTCATCGACATCCAAATACGAGGTTGCCCCATTTGAAAAACAAGTAAAACACTTGCCATTGCTACAACTGCACTCACTGCTATAATTCCTGACATCCATTTTATATTTAATTTTTCAAAAACAAATGCTAATGGATCACCAACATTCAAAGAATCATATTTGACCATTCCTGTTAATACCAATGCTATAAGTATATATAAAATTGTACAAACAATTATTGACCACATCATTGCTTTGGGCAAATCTCTTTTAGGATTTTCACATTCTTCTGCAGTTGTCGAAATAGCATCAAAACCTATATATGCAAAAAACACAGCTGAAACACCCTTTAACACTCCCCCAACTCCATTTGGTGAAAAAGGCGACCAATTTTCGACATCAATATAAAATACACCAACAATTAAAACTAAAAATATTACTACAATCTTAATCAAAACCATAACATTACCTGCTCTTTTTGATTCTTTTATTCCTTTATAAACCAAATATGTTATAAGAAAAATAATTAATAATGCTGGAACATCTCCAATAACTCTTAATCCAAAAATACTAGGAGATGTAGTCCATGCTTTATAGGATATGACTAAATTATCTGAAATGTTAACGTTTAATATTTTACACTTCAAAAACTCGTAATATCCGTTTTTGGCTGATAAATAATCGATTTGCATCCAGGCAGGTACATCAATTTTCATCTTTGATAGTAGTGATGTAAAATAATCACTCCAAGAAATTGCAACTGTTATATTACCTACTGCATACTCCATAATTAAGGCCCATCCAATAATCCAAGCCACTAGTTCACCAAATGCAACATATGCATAGGTATAAGCACTTCCTGATACGGGAATAATCGCAGCAAATTCTGCATATGCAAAAGCAGCAAAACCACAAGCAACCGCAGTAAATAAAAAAAGAAAAATCACAGCTGGTCCTCCAGTATAACTTGCATTTCCAATAGTACTAAAAATACCTGCCCCAATAATTGCTGCTATACCTAAAGAAGTTAAATCTCTAAATTTTAAATGTTTTCCCAATTGATCTTTTACCAACTGATTATCAACATCTTTATTTATTTGTTCAATTGATTTTTTTCGAGTAATTTGTTGAAACATATATAAAAAAATATGCTTCAAAAGCATATAAACTTTTGAAGCATTTAGAATTTAATTATTATAATTAATTTGGAATTTTTAATTCTTGTCCAATATTAATTTGATCGTCTTTAATATTATTTGCCTTTTTTAAGGCATCAATTTTTACGTGATATTTCTCTGCTATTTTTCCTAAATTATCACCTGATTTAACGATATGTGAACCCGTTTTAGAGATTTTAGAATCTTCCTTCTTTGATTCTTTTTTATCTTCTTTTTTATTCTCTTCCTTTAAAGATTCTTCAGTAGGCTCAACTGATTGTTCGGTTTCATTTGTTACTTGTTCTTCTTCGTCAACTATCTCTTCTTCGGTCTCTTCCTCTAGTTGTTCTTCTTCTTCTTGAACTTTTTCTTTAGGTGTATCATATTCCATAATACTCTCTAAATCTTGATGAGGATTTGTAGTATCAGATTTTATTATTTCACCAGCATCATCTAAAACTAGATCAGTATCATCTTTTGGAATTCTAAATACAAACCAAATGATCAAAAAAACAGCTATAATTGCTGCCCCAATTTGTATCATACGTTTTCTTTCCAAACCTTGGAAATTAAATCTTTCATTGTTTGAAGTTCCGACTGTATTCTCTTCTTTTTCTTGAGTTATGTTTTTTGATGCTTGACTTGGTTTTCTTATTTCATTCCCTTCAGTTACAGCTATTAATTGTAAAGTAAGATTGTCAGATAAACCATTTCCTTTTGCTAAATCAACTAAACTAACTATATCTTTATTTAAGGTACTATAATCAATCTTTTCATTTAATTTATCCAAGCTGAATGATTTATATAAGCCATTTGTTGCTAGTAAAATTACATCGCCTTGCTGCCCTAATATTGGTGCATTACAAATACTTGGATATACACTTGGAGTATTACCAATAGCTTTAACAATACGAGACGTAGTCGTATTCCCTTGATATGGTTGTACTTCTAAAAAATTATGATCTCTAGTTAAAATAGTTAATTGATCATCTGTTTGAATTGCAACTTTAGCATTACCTATATGACCAAAATACGCTCCTTCAGGACGAACAACTACTAAAGCTAATGAGACAAAAGCCCCCTTTAAATTTTCGTTGGAAATGGATGCTCGGTAAACTTGTTCATTAGCAAATTGGAAAGAATGATTGATTCCAATATAAATATTATCAAATTGCTCTTTCTCAAAGAAATCTAAAATACTTTGAACAGCTAATTTAGAAGCAAATGATCCATTTGCATCTACAGGATTTCCATCAGCTACAACAAAAACATGACCATTTCTAGTGATTTTATCACCCAATGCATCAGAATTAATCGGGTTTTTCGTTCCTAAATCAGTTTTCGAACAATAAGAGACTTTCATTTTAGAATTTATTTGTCTTTTCAAAAAAAGCTAAAATTAAGAAAGAAAAGCCAAATAGAATAGTATGAACAATACTATATTTAAAGTAAAGATATGAACAATCGATGCATTATTTGTGTAAAAGTAATTCCACTTTTCTTTCCAATCTGCATCTGGATCTAAAACTTTCTCTTGATCGGTATTGCTGTTAAAATATATTTCTGGTAAATGAACAGAATTCATTCTATTTTCAGAAAAAATCCAATTCGAAGTAGATACATCTATTCTTCTGGCAATATCTTGAAAATTTGTCAATTTTAACCAATCAAACATAAACCTTCCTGCAATAGTGACTTTATCAGTAAAAGTTAAAAGCTGAAATGTATTCATACGTTCTCCATTAATAAACGTTCCTGTCTCTGAATTCATATCAGACAAAAAGACTTTTCCGTATGTATCTTGAAATAATTCTAAATGATAAGGAGCTATTGATTCGTGATTAATGACAACATCATTATCAACTGCACTACCTACCTTTATTAAACGTACTTTTTCCATTATTGAAATAATTCTTTACAAATTTCAAAAAAATTATGTAAAGAAATTAAATATAAAACGAGAATTATGAGAATTTAAATGTTTAAAACTTAAATTATTTTCTAAATTCCATTTCATTTCCAAATGACTCAAGATAGGGTACTGCATCTGGATTTTCTGAAACAGCTCCCATAAATAATCTTCCTGCTTCCTTCATAAAAGGGTATGCAATGCGGTCATAGTCGTATTTTGCATCATTTATAACTTCATCTTCGTTAACATACATACCAACAGTTAGAATAAACTCTTTCCCAGTCTGAAAATCAACAATGTAAGCACAATCAATTACACATCCGAAAGATACACCTACAATATTCATTGATCTAAACCTATTTAAACTATCATTCATATAGTTTAATTTTGGATCTCGTCCAAAAAAAAGATATTTTTTATATGTTGGAAAATATTCTAATGAATTGTACGCTAGACCATATTCATCTGGATACCTACCTAAATTTTGTAAAATATATTTACGTTGTTCTTCGGAAATATTGAATCTATGATTAGAATTACTCTTAGGAAAAACTAAACCTGATAAAACTTTATGTATATCTAATAAATCAAGGTTATTTTGCTTTGAAAAATCAAATGGTTTATTAATTACCTGTTTATTAAACCCTTCATATTGTAACCCTAGTTTATAGGAAGTATCGATTATAATTGAATCTTTATTTTCCAACGTGTTTCTATGATATAATTTTTCTCCTTTTTTACCTAAAATAACTAATGAATCACTTATTCGATTTTGATTTAAATTACAATTCAATACAAATTTTCTGATAATTTTACCTTCTCTAAACCCCATCTCTTTTAATCGATTATTTAATTTTTGTTGTCCACAAAAATCATATAAGCGATTGTATGCATCATTATCTGAAACACCTAAAACCATTTTAATTAGAACATCCAAACTCGTTGGATACATTCTATTTCCGATTTTAATTTGATTTGTAGTTGGTAAACATCCTTTAGTTTGAACAAACTTGATTGTACTATTTAAATCAACTTTTGGCACTTTTTGTTTTATCAAATTAAATTCTTCCAATGACATCAATGCTGTTGGAAGTTTAACTATACTAGCAGGATATAAATACTCCTTTTGATCTACTCTAAATGATACTGTCTCCAAAGCAACTTTTGTTCGTGAGCGCTTAATTTCAGTAAAAATCATTTTAAACTTATATTTTTCTGGAGTCTTAATAACATCGGGAAACTTAACTGTTAAAGAGTCTATTACAGACTGCATTATTTGTGGTGCCTTCATTGATGCTGGCGAATTCTGAGAAAAAATGAACCCACTCAGAAAAAAAACAATGAAAAATATTACGCTTTTTTTACCCATCTGTAAACTGGAATTCCTAATAAAGTAATACCTAAACCTATTAATGATTCTTTCGTTTTCGAATATAAACCAAAACATAATATCCAAGATTGAAATGCTAAGAAGATTATTGGAAATAATGGAAAGACAAATTTATTTACTAAACCGCTTACTTTTTTAATTCGTAACCCTACCCTAATAGAGCCGATAACAGTAAGCATTGTAAAAAGATTCAATACAAAACCTATCATTGTAATTAAACTTTCAAAACCTGAAGATAAAACAAAAGCCATGGCTATAATAGCTTGAATCCATAGTGCTCTTTTGGGTATACCTTTTTCTGATTCAAAACTAAACCAATTAAGCTTTGGAAAATCTTTTGCGACTGCATTAGTTACTCTAGGTCCAGCCAACACCATGCTTGAAATACTTGAAAGTAATAAAAACGCGATAACACCTCCAAATATCCTCCCCCAAACACTACCTAAAATTTTATCCGCATAAATGATTCCAATATCTAATTTACCTGCCATTTCTTCAATCTGAATATGCTTCAAAAAAACATAATTTAAGAGAATATACAAAATTGATACAGTTCCGGTACCTATAATTAAAGCTAAAGGTAAATTCTTTTTGGGATTCTTCACTTCACCACCAATATAAGCAGCAGCATTCCAACCTGAATAAGCATAGGTAACAAAAAACAAACTTACCACGAATGCATTGTTCCATACATTATTGATAAAATGAGTATCAAATTGAAAATTTACATTGGTTTTTTTACCAATAAATATTCCAATCATTATTAAGGCAACCAATATAAAAACCTTAACACTTGACAAGACATTTTGAAACCAAGCACTAACTTTGTGACTATAAGAATGCATAAGAGTAATACAGAACAAGATTATTACTGAATATACATCTGTCATTGGAATTCCATATAAATGAGCGTTTTCCGATGTGTGTAACATTCCTGAAAAATAAGAGCTGAATGCGAAACAAGCTGCTGCAATCGGAGCAGCGAAACCTAATAGAAAAGAAATCCAACCAGATAAAAAACCTAATTGTTCTGAGTAAGCAGACTTTAAAAATATATATTCACCACCATTTTTCTTATAAAAAGATCCCAATATAGCATACGAATAAGCCCCAAAAAAAGAGATAATTCCACCTATAAACCACAACAACAAAATGGCAGAACCAGACTTTATTCCTGCAACCTGAAAACCTAAACTTGTAAATACACCTGTACCAACCATGTTTGCAATAACAACCATGATCGCAGTATATAAACTGAATTTCTTTTTAGATTTCAATTGAAAAAATTATTTTTTATAAAATACTTGTAAATTGGTTTCGCCAAATGCAGTATTATATCCAATGCCAAATGGTAATTTAGAAGTAATCAACTTAGATGTATCTCTGTAAGCAGCGACCATATCAGGTTGAATTCGTGTACTAAATAAGGGAATTACTCTTTTATAAATACCAAACAAATTAATATTCCACTTACCATTTACAAAATATTTATATGGAATTCCACTATCATCTTGTACAATCAAATTACTTGAATTCAGTATGTAATTTCTTGTTTTAGTAAAATACTCTCTTGAATTTAAATAAGATGCAGCCTTTAACATTGTATGATGTTGACCAAAAGAACTAACCCACTTAAAGAAATTATCAATTTTAGGATTTACATCACTTAAATCAAAACAATAATAATAAAGATGTTTAACTTTATTATCGGCTGTCAGAAACTCAATATCCAATCCAGGACTAAACATTGCTTCTGTACCAAAAGTTGGACGTAAAGAAGCATCATCTTTTAGTATAAAATGTCCAATTTTACGAATCTTATTTCCTGATCGAGCTAAATAAAACAATAAAGAGTGTAACGTACCATTTACATATTTCTGACTAAACTGTACACGCATACTATTTGTTCTAAAAAAACCAGATTTCATTGATACTCCTAAAGAATTAAAAATATGAGAACGATAATTTTCAATAGCAGCATTATTGAAAGAATTATAATTTGGTAAGTACCCAGGTTTTTCTAAACCTACCAAAATGTAATTATCAACATCATTAAAAAAAGCATTCGCATAAGCAAAATCTGCACCAGCCAATGGGTAAAACAATGTTTTACACTTTTTATCTTCAGAAATCAATTGACGTTCTTTTACCCAATTTGAAATAGGATTTATTTTATTTTTTTGAAAAATTGAATATTGTATTTCAACTTGTTGTGAATAATTTAAAGCTAATTTTCTCTTTTTAGCAAAATTATTTTCAATTCCAGCAATTGTTTTAGCTATATCTGTAAAGAAAGAATCAATATAAATTGAATCTTTGGGTGCTTCCTTTTTAACAGTAACTATTGTATCTGTTGTTGCTTTTGAATTATATGATTTTGAATCATTCGTTTTTGCAGCACTTCCATTACAAGAAACCAAAACAAATGCTCCTGTTAAAACTGATAAAATAATTTTTCTCATTGTTATTAATTCTTACAAAATTTCAAATAATACTAAAAAACAAATCACACAATCACGTAATCAATTGATTATTAATATATTTTTTAATAAAAGACATAAAAATGAAACTCATTTAAACATCTTATTTTATTGAATACTAAAATTTTATATTATTACATTTGAAGTTAAAGAAGAAGCTACAATAACTAACACCATCAATATAATAAAACTAACTAGTATCTTTTTCATTTCTAATAAAATGAAGAATGCAAATTTAACATTTCTATTGATATTTACATCAAGCTATATTCAACAAGATTATTTGTATTTTTGAAAACTCCAAAGAATAGATTTAATGAGTACTCCGTTAGCAGAACGAATGCGACCAAAAACATTGGAAAAATACATAGGTCAAAAACAAATAATTGGTCCAGATACTGCTTTATTTTCATCAATAGAAAAAGGAAGTGTTCCTTCTATGATTCTATGGGGGCCTCCAGGAGTAGGTAAAACAACACTTTCATATCTTATTGCTAAAAAAGCTAACAAACAAATTCATACAATTTCAGCAATATCTTCGGGGGTTAAAGATGTTCGTGAAGTAATTCAAAAAGTAGAAAATAACGGTTTATTTAATCATGAAGGGACTATTTTATTTATCGATGAAATTCATCGTTTTTCAAAATCACAACAGGACTCCTTATTAAATGCTGTCGAAAAAGGGATTATCACTTTAATTGGAGCAACAACAGAAAACCCTTCATTTGAAGTAATCCCAGCATTACTTTCAAGATGTCAAGTATATACTCTTGAAGCACACAATAAATCAGATTTAGTAATATTATTAAATCAAGCAATTCAAGAAGATACTTTTTTAGCTTCTAAAAAAATAGTCTTAAAAGAAACCGATCTACTTTTAAGAATTTCGGGTGGTGACGCTAGAAAACTACTAAATGTTTTTGAACTGATTATAAATATTTGTTCAAGTCAATCAGAAATAATTATTTCGAACGATTTAGTTGAAAAATATGCTGGAAGTACTATGGCATTTTACGACAAACAAGGGGAAAATCATTATGATATTATTTCAGCATTTATAAAATCAATTCGTGGTAGTGATCCAAACGCTGCAGTTTATTGGTTAGCACGAATGATTGAAGGCGGAGAAGACCCAAAATTTATTGCCAGAAGATTATTAATTGCTGCTAGTGAAGATATTGGTCTTGCAAACCCTACAGCTTTAGTTATTGCAAATTCTACCTTTCAAGCAGTTCAATCAATTGGTTGGCCAGAATCTAGAATCATACTTTCTCAATGTGCAATTTATCTTGCTACTTCCCCAAAAGGAAATGCAGCTTACGAAGCGATAAATCATGCGCAAGATTTGGTTCGTAAAACTGGTGATTTATCTGTACCAATACATTTACGTAATGCCCCTACTAAACTAATGAAAGAATTAGGCTATGGTGAAAATTATGCCTATGCACATCAATTTAAAGGAAACTTTATTTATCAAGAATTTATGCCAGAAGGATTAAGTAATATTAATTTATTTCGAGCTGGTAGCAGTAAAAAAGAACAGGAAATTAAAAATCAACTTGAACAGTTATGGGGAAAAAAATATCCTTCGCTTTAAACTTCATTCTTTTTTATGGAATAATTTATCCCATTTCCTTATTACCCTTAAGAATTATTTATCTTTTTACAGATTTTTTGTTTTTAATCCTTCGTTTTGTTTTTCCGTATAGACAAAAAATTATTAAGAAAAATATATGTCTTTCTTTTCCGAACTTATCTAAACAAGAACAATTAAAATTACAACATCAATTTTATAAGCATTTCACCGATCTTTTAGCTGAAAGTATTAAGAATATTTCAATATCAAAAAAAGAATTACAACTTCGTTTCAAATTCAGAAATCCTGAGATAATGAACAACTTATACGATGAAGGTAAAAATGTAATTCTAGTTTCTGGACATTATAACAATTGGGAATGGATGATTACTTCTCAGGCTATTGGATTGAAACATCACGCTATTGGTATTGGTATGCCTTTAAAAAATGGTTTTTGGGATAAGACATTGAATAAACGCCGAAGTAGATTTGGAATGACAATTGGTTCATCATCAAATATAAATCATTTATTTGAAAATGAACCTAATCCTTATGCAACATTATTACTTTCAGACCAAAGTCCAGGTGATGAACGTAAATCATATTGGATGAATTTTTTAAACCAACCTACCCCTATAATTTTTGGATGTGAATATCTGGCACATTACTATAACCAAGCGGTCGTTTATTTTGAAATACTAAAGGTAAAAAGAGGTTATTATGAAGTGAATTTTATAACAATATGTGAAAACCCATCAGAAAAAAGTTGGGGTGAAATCACAGAATCACATACAAACTTATTAGAAAATACGATTTTAAAAGCGCCTGCTTATTGGTTATGGTCACATAATAGGTGGAAAAAATCTATCCCGTCGGATTTAAAAGAATTAAAAGAAAATCAAAGAAAGAGTTTCGAAACTAAATTTAGTTAAAGAAATCCCAAGTTAATCCTAACCTCAATATTGATGGAACAATTGGATAATTTTCAGCTATCGTATTTCTTGGATTTGACCAATAAGTGTCAATATTTTCCATTTTAAAATACATTCTAAATTCATCTAATTGCATACTAACAAAAGCATCTAACATACAGTAATCCGAATAAAAGTTATTATCCATTTCCAATTTATATAATGAAATTCGATCATCATAGGTTAACAATTGATATTTGCTCTTGTAATTTATATCAACTCCAAGATTGAAAATAGTACCCGGTCTTTTGAATTTTTTAGAAATAAATAAACGTGACCTTAAGTCATACTTCGGTACTATTTGTACTTGATCTATTAAATTAAACGTGAAATTAGGTTGAAAATGAAACAGTCCAACATTATAATCACCTTTAATATTTAATGAAATTTGAGATATTGAAGTTAATGTGTCGTTTCTCCAAGAATTATTGATAAAATAGTATTGATTTTGAAAATTTCCGTAAAACAAGGACATACATAAAGACTGTTCTGCATTCGTTTTAATTGAAAAAGTTGCTGTTTGAGAATGCTGTAAATTCAAATTTGAAGTCGAATAAAACAAAGTATTAGTAATGTAATTCCTTTGTAGAGGTGTTGGAATTACGTTAGACTGATTTAAAATCAAAGACAAATTTGATATATCACCTTTTCTTTGAATAATAAAATTAAATAGAGATTGTTGTTTTGCTCCTATTAAATTCAATTGATTTTTTGATCCAAAGCTCCATTGATGGCTTTTGAAGTAAATATTATACAATAAATCAACTTCATTTATAATTTGAAAACTTGATGTTTTGTATTTCCAATACCCATTAGCTAATAAAAACTCTGAATAAATTCGTTTGTTTTTAAAACGAATCCCCATTTGATTATCTAATCTCGAAAATTGAGTAAGATCTCTTGTATTTAAAGTGTCAAATAGAATTTGATTTGGGTACCAAGTTGTTAGTGAATCTTTTTCTTTGAAAACACGCTTATCAATAATTAATTGATTCTTAAATATTAATCCAAATCTATGTAATGAATCTTTTTTAAACAACCCAAATTCATTTTCCGTCCGAATTTTTAAAAAAGAAATACTATCTGAAGACGATTGTTTTCTGACTTTGGCGTATTCCAATCCGAAATTCTCAATTTCTTCAAAAGAAGTAACACCTCCATTTAAATTTCTTTGTTGCTTAAAAGTAGAAGTTGTTATCACATGTTTCCACCTCGATCCAAGATATAATAATCCAATTGAAAAAGCATCGTTTCCAAAAGCATTAAAACGATATGCTCCTGCAGCAACATTTCGTTTATATTGCATCGAAAAATGAATCTTTTTATTAAAGCTGTGATTATAATCAACTGTTAGATATTGTGTACCCTTACTACCAAAAGCATAATATGTACCTAAATGCGGAATTGCAGCATGTCTAAATAAAACAGGATCAATTTCTCTATGTTGTTCTTTAAGATTTATTAAAACAGATGAATAGGCGCATCCAAATTTACCGAATGGATTAGTAGTAAAAGAACCTGGTGTACTGATGAATTTTTCTGAATAAATTAAATCGATAGAGTCTAACTTATATCCACCTGTTCTGTAATTAGCTTTAATTGTATCTAATTCTATATGTAAATAAGATTCTTGTGACAATAAAATCACATTTGAAACAAATACAAGAATTAGTGTAATTAAATAACGCATTTCTTTTAAATAAAAAAAGGCTATCTAACAGACAGCCTTTCAATATTATTGAATCAATTGATTACAATTTATTTATTTTAAGAGCTAAACCAGATTTCAAGTTAGCAGCTTTATTAGCGTGAATAATATTTTTCTTAGCTAACTTATCCAATAATGAAGAAACACTTGTAAATAAAGTTTGAGCTTCTGATTTATCAGTTAAAGAACGTAACTTACGAACAGCATTACGCGTTGTTTTGTGTTGGTATTTGTTACGTAATTTTTTCGACTCGTTAGATCTAATTCTTTTTTGTGCAGACTTATGATTAGCCATAATAATATTTGTTATAAATTAATTTAAGTAAAAAAACTTGCAGCCCATAGGAGAATCGAACTCCTGTTTCCAGGATGAAAACCTGGCGTCCTGACCACTAGACGAATGGGCCAAAAATTTGGCAGCCCATAGGAGAATCGAACTCCTGTTTCCAGGATGAAAACCTGGCGTCCTAACCACTAGACGAATGGGCCATGAAATAAAAGAACGTCTTCTTATTTTCGGTTTGCAAATATAGATGTTTTTTCTCTTACTCCAAATAAATATTGAAAAAAAAATCTTTTTTTTGATAATTTAATTTATCACTCTTCATATTCATCTTCAAAATGAGTGATTTCAGAATGATTTGGTAACTGAAAACCAAGTTTTTTTGCCGTATGTATCCCCAAATTAGAGCTAATTTCCTGAAGTTGTTCTACTGAAATTGCATTTACTTCTTCATAATTAGGTATGGTTAAATCTACATCAACAGCACTAATAGCTGTTAATAAAAAGATTTCTTTTGCTGTTTTCTCATTAAATTTATGTCTTCCTAATCGCAAAAATTTTTCTGCAATCTGTTGACTACCTTCAATAAAGAATGATCCTTCCTTGTTTATATATATTCGGGCAATCAAACCTCCTCCATCATTAAGATGTTGCTGAATTATCGATTTAGCTAAAAAATTATAAATGTAAATAACACCAAAATATCCTTTCGAAAAATCTTTTTTCAAATAATTATGCTTCCAAAAGGGATGTTCAGAAGGTAAAGTAAATACATTGGTATGTAAATGAAAGACAAGTGCATCGCTTCCTGCCATAATATGACATTCATTGATTCCTTTATCAATAAATTGCATACGTATTCTTTTATCAGTTAATTTAGCTCCTAAGTTTTTAACTTCTTCAGCCATTAACTTTTTAAACATATTGAATTTTTCGTGTGCTCCACCAATAACTTCTTGTTTTAACAACGCCTTGTCGTGTAGTAAATTCAATAAAATACCTTCTAATTGTGTCATTTTTAATATGCTTTAGCAATAATTACTCTTCTTGATGAAGGTTTTCCTGTTACCATACACTTCCCTTCTTCATTTGGAGTATCTAACGGAATACAACGAATAGTAGCTTGTGTTTCTTGTTTTATTTTTTCTTCTGTTTCTTTTGTTCCATCCCAATGAACTAAATAAAAACCACCCTTTGCTTCCAATTGCAATTTGAATTCTTCATAAGTATCCACTTGATGAATATTTGCTTCTCTAAATGCTTTTGCCTTGTCTAATAAGTTTAATTGAATCTCATCTAATAGGGTTTTAACGTACTGATCGATTCCTTCCATAGACACAACTGATTTTTCTTTTGTATCTCTTCTCGCTAATTCAACATTTCCAGCAGCTAAATCTCTTGGACCTATTGCAATTCTTACTGGAACTCCTTTCATTTCATACTCTGCAAACTTCCATCCAGGACGACGATTATCATCATCATCAAATTTAACCCGAATACCTAAGGCTTTAAACTTATTTATTAACTCAGCTGATTTAGTTGCTATTGCTTCTCTTTCCTCATCTGTTTTAAAGATAGGAACGATCACAACATGTATTGGTGCAATTCGTGGTGGTAAAACTAATCCTTCATCATCAGAATGTGTCATAATCAATGCCCCCATTAAACGAGTCGAAACACCCCAAGAAGTAGCCCAAACATGCTCTAATTTACCTTCTTTATCAGCATATTTAACATCAAATGCTTTTGCGAAGTTTTGTCCTAAAAAATGAGATGTACCTGCTTGTAATGCTTTAGTATCCTGCATCATTGCTTCAATACAATATGTCTCGTCAGCACCAGCAAAACGCTCGCTTTCTGACTTATATCCTCTAATCACTGGCATTGCCATATAATTCTCTACGAAGTCTGTGTATACATCGAGCATTTTTTCAGCTTCTTCAATTGCTTCTGCTTTTGTTGCATGTGCTGTATGACCTTCCTGCCATAAAAATTCAGTTGTTCTTAGAAACAAACGTGTACGCATTTCCCAACGAACTACATTCGCCCATTGGTTTATTAAAATTGGTAAGTCTCTATAAGATTGAATCCAGTTTTTATAGGAATTCCAAATAATTGTTTCTGATGTAGGCCTTACAATCAATTCCTCTTCTAATTTTGCATCAGGATCAACGATTACTCCTTCTCCATTCTCTCCATTTTTTAAACGATAATGTGTTACTACCGCACATTCTTTAGCGAAACCATCAACATGATTTGCTTCTTTACTTAAAAATGATTTTGGTATAAACAATGGGAAATAGGCATTTGAATGACCAGTTTCTTTAAACTTTGCATCTAATACATCTTTCATATTTTCCCAAATCGCAAATCCATAAGGTTTTATAATCATACATCCGCGAACATCAGAATGTTCTGCTAAGTCTGCACGACCAACTAATTCATTATACCATTTTGAATAATCGTCTGCACGAGAAGTCAGTTTATTTGACATATCATTTTATTTTAAAGACGTAAAGATAGAAAAATTACGGATTAATTATTTTGTGTAAGTATATTGCTAATACTACTTAGTTATTAACTTCACTTTTGAGAAATTAGCAAAATCATTATTTCATATTTTTTAAGAAAAGTTCTATTCAAAAATGACCTATCTGAATATTAAAGAAGTTTTAGAAATAGAATTAAATATTGGAAAATATATCAATTTGACTGTGTTTTTTAGGCTTTTCTTTCTATCTCACGTAGATTTTCCATTTTCTTCATTGCTAAGAAACCATTGATATCTTCAAAATGTTCTTTAATCCGTTTGTTACCAAATTCAAATACTTTGGTTACTAATCCATCTAAGAAATCACGGTCGTGAGAAACCAATATTAAGGTCCCATCAAATTCTTTTAAAGCATCTTTGATGATGTCTTTTGTTTTCATATCCAAGTGATTGGTAGGCTCATCGAGAATTAATAAGTTTGCTGGCTGAAGTAATAATTTTAAAATCGCTAAACGTGTTTTTTCCCCACCTGATAACACTTTTACTTTTTTTGTGCTTTCTTCACCACCAAACATAAACGCACCTAATAAATCCCTGATTTTCAAACGCACATCCCCTTCTGCTGCTTGATCAATTGTTTCGTAAATTGTTAAGCTCTCATCCAATAATGATGCTTGATTTTGAGCGAAATATCCAATTTGAATGTTGTGACCTAATTCCAAAGATCCTTCAAATTTGATTTCATTCATGATTGCTTTAATCATGGTTGATTTACCTTCTCCATTCCTTCCTACAAAAGCTAGCTTCTGCCCTCTCTCAATAGTTATTTCAGCATCTTTAAATACAACATGATCATCATAGGATTTAGATAATTCACGAACGATCACAGGGTAATTACCAGAACGTGGTGCTGGTGGAAATTTTAATTTAATTGCAGAAGTATCTACTTCATCTACTTCAATAATATCCAGTTTCTCTAGCATTTTTACACGAGATTGAACTTGTAATGTTTTAGAATATGTTCCTTTAAATCGTTCAATAAACTCTGTTTGCTCTTGAATGAATTTTTGTTGTTCGTCGTATTGTTTTTGTTGTTGTTCACGACGTTCTTTACGAAGTTCAAGGTATTGAGAATAATTTGTTTTATAATCATAAATTCTACCCATTGTAACCTCGATGGTTCGTGTTGTAATATTATTTACAAATGCTTTATCGTGGGAAATTACAACTACCGCTTTCGCCTGATTCACTAAAAAATCTTCTAACCACTGAATGGATTCAATATCCATGTGGTTGGTAGGCTCATCTAGTAAAATTAAATCCGGTTTTTGTAGTAATATTTTTGCTAATTCAATGCGCATACGCCATCCACCACTGAATTCAGATGTTGGACGTGTAAAATCAGAACGTAAAAACCCCATTCCTTTTAATACTTTTTCAACTTCTGCTTCGTAGTTTGTGTCTTCTATCGAATAAAAAAGCTCACTTAATTCAGAAACTCGTTCAATGATTTTGTAATAATCTTCTGATTCATAATCTGTTCTAGTTTCTAATTGTTTGTTCAAAGATTCAATTTCATCACGCATGGCAAAAATTGTATGAAAAGCTTTACTCGTTTCTTCAAACACAGTAGCATCATCTTCAGTCAATAGGTGCTGTGGAAGATAGGCAATTCGATATTCTTTCGGAGCTGAAACTTGTCCTTGTGAAGGTTTATTGATTCCAGCAAGTATTTTTAACAAGGTAGACTTCCCTGCTCCATTTTTGCCCATTAGTGCAATTTTATCATTCTCGTTAATTACAAATGAAACATTGCTAAACAGGGTTTTTCCACTAAATTCAACTCCAATCGCGTCTACCGAAATCATAATTTTACATTTTTAAAGAAGTAACAAATTTACATAAATGACTTTGGTTGTTGTCAATTTTTGAATGAATAAAATTTGTCAAACAAATACAGTTGATAAACAGTGATAATTATTTTTGCTAAAACAGGATTAAGATTTTACTTTTGAGATATAAACTTAAAAAAATGGCACAAGTTCAAGAAAGATACGAAACAGAATTATTAGAGCAAATCGTTGATGAAATGGATTTGATTATCTACAATGATGATTATAATTCATTCGATTTTGTGATTGAAACTTTACAAAAAATCTGTAAGCATGAACCAGAACAAGCGGAACAATGCACTTGGATTATCCATTTTAAAGGGAAATGTAGTGTCAAAAGAGGATCTTACGAAGCTTTAGAGCCATTGTGCACTGCCTTATTGGATAGAGGTTTAAGTGCAGAAATAGAATAATTTTTAAAAACTATTTGCAGATTTAGATAAAATATCTATATTTGCACTCATAAAATGGCTTCGTAGCTCAACTGAATAGAGCACTACATTACGGCTGTAGAGGTTTAAGGTTTGAATCCTTACGAGGTCACTAAAAAAAGAGAAGCAAATTGCTTCTCTTTTTTTTTGTGAAAATATCTTACTATGTATTATTCTTACGTTATTAAATCCCTTAAATCTGGAGTTCTATACAAAGGGAGTACTGAAAATTTTGAATGTAGATTAGAAGAACATAATGCAGGATTAAGTAATTATACTTCAAAACATATTCCATGGGAGTTAGTTTTATACGAAACATTTAAAACTAGAACTGAAGCTTTAAATCGTGAAAAAAGGTATAAAACGGATCAATCCCAAAAGTTGTTGATACAATCTAAAAATCTCTTATTTTTAGATAAATATCTTTATACATGAACGCATTAACATTCTACATAATACTTTTTAGTGTTTACGCTACATGTATTTTATTAATGTTTTTGTATTTAAGGTACAAAGGTTTTTTTAAATCAGGTATTATCCTACTGATCATTATGTTCTTAATTGGTGTAGGATTATTCATAAAAAGACGTTCGTGTTTTCGGTTTTTTAGAAACACATACACTCAAATATCAATTTCAACTAGTTGCAATTGTAAAACGACGGCTTCAGCTCTTGCATTGAAAAAAGACAATTACACTCACTTTCATAGACCTTTAGCAATTAAGACATCTCAGAATAGATACATTAAAAACAATGCATTATTAGAAAAATTTATTCAAAAGAAATACCTCGTACCAATCGAAGAAAATAATGGGTTCTATATTCAAAAATTACATAACAGTTCTAAACACCTTACACCATTAGCATATAAACGTTTACTAGAACTGGGTAATTTATTTAGAACTAAGCTCAACGAACCAACTGAGAAAAAAAGTTATTTTGTAATTAGTTCTGTGACTAGAACTCAATCTCAACAAGAAGAAATTATCAAAAGCAACCCGAAAACCGCCACCAGGGGTTTGTCTACCCATTCGTTTGGAGTATCTTTTGATATTCGTTGCACTAAAGCAAAAAGAACCTGTGATCCTAGTATAAATGCTTTGAAACAAGCACTCAATCAAATGCAAAAAGAAGGAAAAATATTGCTATGCCCTGAATCGAGTTGTATTCATGTGACTGTTGTTAAATAGATTAACTTATATGATTAAATAAATGATAATACCCATATTAATTCTAGATTAATCTTACTAGAAGTAATTAAATTCTTAGCAACTATTTTAAACTATCCATTAAATACTAGATACATTTTGTATCATTTTTATTAAAAAAAAACCAATTAAACAACAGGAATAGAATAAGATGTAGAAAATTATTGATTATTTTTAATAAAATAAAACATAAACTACAATAAGATATAAATATCGTGTTAAATTTCAAAAAAATACAAGATGGAAGAAAAGAAAGATAGATTAGATATTGTATTTGATAAAATGGATGAAAAGACGAGTGAACTTGCAATAGAAAATAGATTTCCCTATATTTTTTCAAAAGCTGAATTATTTTTGAGAATTGGAGAAGAAAAATATAGAGAAGATGACTTTTTTAAACAACCCCCAGAAAATTTAACAGTAGAAGACATCGATATTTTAAAAGATGGTTGCGAACAAATATTAATAGCAAAGGGGTTGACAGAAGAAAATCCATTTCAGAATTTGGATGTATCAGGATTTAATGCCCTGATGAGAATGTTTCATTTCGAATCTCTTCAAAGAAGTACAAAGTATAAAGTTGTAATTGATGGG
Source organism: Flavobacteriia bacterium (assembly GCA_947464135.1). Classification (GTDB taxonomy): domain Bacteria; phylum Bacteroidota; class Bacteroidia; order Flavobacteriales_D; family Crocinitomicaceae; genus CANHVK01. The sequence continues at coordinate 23,888 of CANHVK010000032.1, forward strand.
AAAAAAGGATGCTTAGATAAAATAACATTCAAACATATAGTGGATAATAGTGAAATTACATATTATAATTTTTGTTCATTTTCCATTTAACAGACAATATTAATAAATTTGTATTTAAATAAATATTAATCAGACACTTATATATTTATATTGCTTAATTCGAAATAAGTATATAATGATTTAAAATATTGAAAGTATAGATAAAATGTTATCTAAATGAAAATATCAAATGTTTTGGAAATAAAAGAAGCATCTAAATATTCAATCAGAAATAGAGAACAACTTGAAGTTAGTAAGATTGCAGGATGTTATTATTGTTGTAAAATATTTCTACCAAATTTAATTGATAACTGGACAGACAATCACAAAACTGCGATTTGCCCTTTGTGTGGTATAGATGCTGTTTTAGGAGATGCATCACCTTATGAAATAAATTATTATACTTTAAAGACTTTAAAAGAGTATTGGTTTTTTTAACTTATTTCTTTGTATTTATAAAAAAGTGAGCTCTTGAAATCGCGAAAACTTTCAATTTCAATGATTATTTAGATTAAATCAATTACACTAAATTTCAAATATTAAAATTAACACCTATTAGTATGATAATAACAGAACTAGATCAAATGATTGAATACAATCAAAAAATTAATGCAATTTTAACAGAGCTTTACATCTTACATGAAGAGTTAAAATTCAATAAACTATCTAAAAATCAATTACTTTACACACAAACTTATGAGAAAATTAAAGAAAAATATAGAATTATAAAAAACATACAATTACAAACGATGGAATTACGATCTTCTGTAGATGACTTTAAAACAATATTTTACAGAGATCAAATTTTTAGCGTAAATGAACTTATTAGATATAAAGAAAATTCTATAGATATATTTTTTCCTGTAATAATAAACAACTTATATTCTAGTGTAAATAAACAATCTAATATACCAATATCATTGGATTATAAAATACAAATTCCTGCTTCATTGAACATTACAACAATTATTCATTTAGCAGATGATAACTTCGAAACAGAAGAATTAATAAAAAAATTAAATCAAACTAATTTAAAATTTAAAAATCACACTTATTATACTGAATGCAAAGACAATAACAAACTTGAAATGATCACAAATGTCGTTAATTTAATGGAAGAGTTATTGAATAAGAATGAAGTAATCTATTTTTTCTCAACTCAAAACGAACTATTTTCAAATATAATTTTAGTTTGTTTTCTACTGAAAATAAAATTTTATTCTGGTTTAGGTGCAATAAAATACGCAAACTTTTTACGTGATTTATCAATTGAAAATCAAAGTGAAATAACTTTTAATATTGACGAAATCGAATTGATATTATCATATTCTGATTATATCGGAAGTAAATAATTTACTAATACGGAAAGCCCTCCTCATCTTCTAAAGTATTTTGGTTTTTGATATCATTTTCAATTTCATTAGGATATTTATTTTCAGTTAGAGCATGTATCCTTCATAATTTATACCTTCAAAAATTTCGTTCAAAAATCCTTTTAAGACTTCATTTGTAATTGTTAGTTTATTTATGTTATTTTCCAATTTCATGTTATTTTTATTTTATTTCTTGGTATATAGGGAATATTGATGAAAAAGAGTCGGTAAAACAACTATTTCAACAAGATCGTAACCTAAAGTTTTAAATTTTTCAACTTCAAATAAATGTTGTTCTAAATTTCCAATGTTTGCAAAACCGGGGTCATAAACAAAAAAATTAGGTTTGTATTTTGCTAAAATATCTGACTCTTTTATTTGCTCAAATGTTTTTAAAGATGAATGCCAAGACATAATTAACATATTTATATTTTTCTTATTTAATATATCTGGTAATTCAGAAGAAAATGTATCATAATGTATTTTTTGACCTTTGATTAAATTCTTATTTTCGAATTTATTTATATCAGAAAACAACCAATCACCTAGAAATTTTGATTGAAGATGTGAAATCCAATCAAGACTAGCGTAAGCAGATCCTGGATACCAAATTGTTTTTTTGTTATTTGAAATATTCATATTAGCCTAAATAAACTTTTCTTTGCAAGATTAAATAATTCTTTCTTACATACAATGGATATTTTTACTATAAGTAATATCGAACCCTCTCTTTTAAAGTGGTAATTATTCTTGAAAACATAGAATTCTTCTCATTTTCTTCAATTTGAAAATCTTTATCAGATAATAATGCACTAAAAAATCTTGTGTTGTCACTTGTTCTAAATTTGCTTCAAGTACTCTTGAACTTTATTGCTTTGAAACATTTTATTCAATTTTTTTTTATTATTAATTTAAAATTAACTAATTTATTTTAAAACTCTTAACATAAAATATTACTTTTTAAATACCCTTTCTAAATACATTTTATACACTATCCTATTAGATTACTTTTGATATTGAATATATGCATTTACAGGATGAATTAAGCGGTATTTTATTTTATAGTAAATCAGCTATGTAAAAATTTATTTTACTTATATTTGAATTAATAGCAAACTAACTACAAAATAATACACTTCAAAGATTAATTGACGATTTGTAAACGATAAAAAGGTAAACAACATTCAAAAAAAAGAGATAGTATATTCAATCGGTATTAATTTTCAAAATTTTGTTCATGAAGCAATTTCTTTTTTTGATAAATCTAACTTCAAAATCTTTAATTTATGAATAATATAATTTATACTTAACAACCAAATTTTCAATATAAAACTAATCAAAATCAATTCTTTACACTTTAAAGTAATCCAATAAGTTGATATAGATAGCCAAAAAAATAATTAAATTATGTTACAAAATTACGCAGTAATAATTCAAGGAGCGAACCTAAGAAACTCAGAATTAACAGGAAATGGAGATGCTTTGATTTTAAAACAAAGTCACATTAAATATAATGGTGAATTAGTTCTTTCATCAAATGAAATCTTCACTGAAATAAATGAACAGAATCAAAGATATCTCATTCAAGAAGGCGATATCATAATGGCTACAACAGGATCCTTAAGCATAATTGGCAATATGTTTCAATATAATCTACCAATGAAAGCAATCGCATCCTCCCATTTAACCATAATAAGACCAAATGTAAATCATTATGAACTTTACAATAAATTGAGAGAACGATATTATCATATTAAAACCATGGCTACTCAAGGAGCATATATGAACAAAGTCTACACAAGGCAAATACGAGAATTAGAGATTTAATGAAATTCATATAAAATGAACTAAAAACAAAATCCTGAATATGTTGTAATTAATATATATAAATGAAATTTAGTAATATAGAACTAACCCTATTAAAGTCATCTTATGAATTTGATGTGGATGATT